>JBDKUU010000557.1:0-20291 GCA_039679525.1 Phycisphaerales bacterium
AGCAGATCGCGGCCGCCGTGCGGGAAGGCGCCAACGCCTACCTCGCGGCCCAGTTCAAGAGAATTGGACCGCTGATCATCGTGATCACCATCCTGCTGTACATGCTCAACACCAGCTCGGAATCGGCGTTCCGCTGGGGCCGGGCCATCGCGTTCCTGGTCGGAGCGGTGTTCAGTTGGACGGTCGGCTTCGTCGGCATGCGTCTGGCGACCCTCGGCAACCTCCGCGTCGCGGCCGCCGCTCGTCGCAGCTACGGCGAAGCGATGCAGCTCGGCTACCGGACCGGCACGATCACCGGCATGCTCACCGACGGCCTCGGCCTGCTCGGCGGCACGATGATCTTCCTGGTCTTCGGCGAGAAGGCCTATGAGGCCCTGCTGGGCTTCGGCTTCGGCGGCACCCTGCTGGCCCTGTTCATGCGAGTCGGCGGCGGCATCTACACCAAGGCTGCCGACGTCGGCGCCGACCTCGTCGGCAAGATCGAGAAGGACATCCCCGAGGACGACCCCCGCAACGCGGCGACCATCGCGGACAACGTCGGCGACAACGTCGGCGACTGCGCCGGTATGGCGGCGGACATCTTCGAGAGCTACGAAGTGACCATCGTCTCGGCCATGATTCTCGGTATGGCCAGCTTCGGCCACAAGGGCGTGATCTTCCCCTTGCTGGTCCGCGGCATCGGCGTGCTCGGCTCCATCATCAGCACCTACACCGTCAAGGCCGGCCCGAACGACACGTCGGACACCGCCCTTCGCAGCGTGCACCGAGGCTTCTGGATCGGCTCGCTCATCAGCGTCGTCGGCTTCATCGTGCTCGGCTTCTTCTACCTGCGATTTGACGAGGCGTATCTCGCCCTCAACGCCATGGCCAAGAACGGCTTCCCGGGCGGCGATCCGTCGCAGCTTCCGGCCTGGGCCAACTTCGGCCTCACCGGCGTGGACATGCGTCCCGCACTGACCTGTCTGATCGGCGTCTTCCTGGCCGTCGCGCTGAACAAGGTGACCAGCTACTACACGCACACCACACATGCGCCTGTCAAGAGCCTGGCCAAGGCCTGCACCACCGGCCATGCCACGAACATCATTCAGGGTTTCGCGGTCGGTTATGAGAGCACCGTGGCGATGATCATCGTCATCGCGGCCGCCATCCTGCTGTCCGTGCTGTGCTATGCCGGGACGCCTCCGATGTTCATCGCGTTCGGCGTCGCCATGACGGGCATCGGCATGCTGACCCTGACGGGCAACACGATCTCGATGGACGTGTTCGGCCCCGTCGCGGACAACGCCAACGGCATCGGTGAGATGGGTTACGAATCCGCCGAGATGGAAAAGGCCCAGCCGGGCAGCTACAAGAGAGCCCGCCAGATTCTGGCCGACCTCGACGCCGTCGGAAACACGACCAAGGCCGAGACCAAGGGCATCGCCATCGGTTCGGCCGTGATCGCCGCCGTGTCGCTGTTCTCCAGCTTCATCGCGGTCATCGCCGTCGGCAGCGAAGACAAGATCAACATGATGAGCATCGAGCAGTACGTCACCGAGGCGGGCAAGATCACCGTCGCCCAGCCGATCGTCTTCATCGGTCTGCTCATCGGCGGCGCAGTGCCGTTCCTGTTCAGCTCCATGCTGATCCGGGCCGTCGGCCGCGCCGCTCACTACATCGTGGAAGAGTGCCGCATCCAGTTCCGCGACAAGGAAATCTGGGCGGGCAAGAAGAAGCCCGATTACGGCCGCGTCGTGAACATCTGCACCAACACCGCCCAGAAAGAGCTCATCGGTCCGGGCATGTTGGCCATCATGACTCCCATTCTCGTCGGTCTGTTGCTGGGCCCCTACGCCCTCGGCGGCTTCCTGGCCGGCATGATCCTCGTCGGCCAGTTGCTGGCGGTCTTCATGTCCAACGCCGGCGGCGCCTGGGACAACTGCAAGAAGATGATCGAGGACGGCATCTACGGCGGCAAGGGCTCCGAGGCCCACAAGGCGGCCGTCACCGGCGACACCGTCGGCGACCCGCTGAAGGACACCGCGGGCCCCGCCATCAACCCGCTGATCAAGGTCATGAACATGGTCAGCCTGCTGACCCTCGGCGTGGTGCTCCATTACAACATCATGAGCCCCCGCGTGGCCAACGCCACAGAGACCCTTTCGTCCCTCAAGACGATCGGCCTGATCGCGGCCGTGGTCTGCCTCCTGCTCGTCGGCTGGGCGGTCTGGCAGAGCAAGCGTGAGACGCCGGCCGTGCAGCAGACCGCTGCCTGAGTCGACTTCGATCACGCGATCTGTGTTTTCCAAGAGGGCCGTGACTTCATGTCGCGGCCCTCTCTCTTTTGGCTCTTCTCGTCCCTTGATTTCCCCTGCCTGACGGCGTACAACTGCCACGTAGCCGTGTGACGGGACACGCGTAGGCTCCCCTCGCAAGGCTGTCCTCGATGTCATCATAAGGAGGTCGCATGATACGCACGAGATTCCCCGCCGGAGTCTGGATTGTCGTCCTCATACTGAGTCTCGCCCTCCCCGCCTTCACGGACTCGCTGCCGCCGACCGACCCCCGACCGCCCGTCGCATTCGAGCACTTCCCGGACCGCCTGCACGCCTTTGTCTGGCGAAACTGGGAGATGGTCTCGCTGGAGCGGATGGCCGCGGTGCTCGACACAACGCCCGAAAAGGTCCGCGACATCGGCCTGGCGATGGGCCTGCCGCCCCACCGTACGCCCCCGGCCGAATACCAGCAACGGGGCTACATCACGATCATCCGCCGGAATTGGCACCTCCTGCCCTATGAGCAACTGCTCGAGCTGCTCGGCTGGGACGCAGGCAAACTCGCCTTTGCGCTCCGCGAGGACGATTTCCTCTGGATCAAATTGGGTTCGTTTAAGCCGTCCTGTCCGACTCTGCGATACGCCGAACCGAACGAGGCCGCAGTCACGCGATGCGAGCAGATCAAAGAACTCGTCAGTTCCAGTTTCGCGACGGAATTCGCCAAGCCCTGGACGCCGCGATTCGATTTCCTCCGGAACCTGTCCCTCGGAGGTCCCCGCCAGGAGCAGCGAACCTCTCCCGCGGGCGAGAAGAAAATTCGGTTCCTCTATTCATACTGCGGCGTCTTCGGCGATCCGCTTCTCAATCCCGAGCTCGATCCATATCCGGACGGTCTTCTCAAGCAACTGTCCGATCTCGGCGTCAACGGGGTCTGGCTGCACGTCGTGCTGCGTCAGCTCGCTCCGAGCGACCTGTTCCCCCAGGAGAGCAGCGGCTGCGAGCGGCGAATCGCCACTCTGCGACGATTGGTCGAGCGGGCCAAGAGCTATGGCGTCGACGTCTATCTCTACATGAATGAGCCGAGGGCCATGGAAGCGTCGTTCTTTCAGGGACGCGAGAACATCCGCGGCGTGCAGGAGGGCAACTACTTCGCGATGTGCACCTCGACGCCCGAAGTCCGCCGGTGGCTCGCAGACTCGCTGACCTACGTCTTCAAGCAGGTGCCGCAGTTGGGCGGCGTCTTCACCATCACCGCCTCGGAGAACTTCACGAATTGCTTCAGTCACAGCCACACCGCGGCGGGCTGTCCGCGCTGCTCCAAACGCTCGGGCCCCGAGGTCATCGCGGAAGTCAATCGAACGATCGCCGCCGGGGTGCGAGCGGGCAGTCCGACCGCCAGGGTGATCGTCTGGGACTGGGGCTGGCCCGACGGCACCGACGCCGGCTGGGGCAAGCCCGACTGGGCCTCGCAGATCATCGACGCCCTGCCCGACGACGTCTATCTGATGTGTGTCAGCGAGTGGGGCAAGCCCATCACACGCGGCGGCGTCAGCAGCGGCGTGGGCGAATACTCCCTCTCCTCGGTCGGTCCCGGCCCGCGAGCCGCGCGTCACTGGGCTCTGGCCAAGAAGCGGGGCCTCAAGACCCTCGCCAAGGTCCAGGTCAACTGCTCGTGGGAACTCTCGGCGGTGCCCTACCTGCCCGTCATGAATCTCGTCGCCCAACACTGCCACAACCTCGCGGAAACGGATATCGACGGGCTGATGCTGAGCTGGAGCGTCGGCGGGTATCCGTCGCCGAACCTGGGACTGGTGAAATGCTTCGAGTCCGAGCCGGCCCCCACGGTCGAGCAGGCGCTCGCGGCGGTTGCCCGATCCCGCTACGGCGTCGACGCCGCCTCGAATGTTCTCGCCGCATGGTCGCAGTTCAGCAACGCCTTCGTCGAGTACCCCTTCCACGGCGGATTCGTCTACATGGGTCCCATGCAGTGCGGCCCGGCGAACCTCCTGTACTCCAAGCCCACCGGATATGTCGCGACGATGGTCGGATTCCCCTACGACGATCTGGAGCGGTGGCGGGCGATCTACCCGGCCGACGTCCTGGCCCGACAGTTCGAGAAGATCTCGCAAGGCTGGGAAGAAGGCCTCGCGGATCTGCAGAAGGCGCAGGACGCAACAGCCACACCCATGCAGCGGACAAGTCTGCACACCGATCTGGTCTTGGCCGAGGCCGCCGGTCTGCACTTCCGCAGCGTCGCCAACCAGATTCGCTTCGTCATGGCGAGAAATGCATCGCTCTCGAATTCGCTCCAAGACGCCGAACGCAAAACATGCGTCGAAACCGCCAGAAATGCTCTGCGGGATGAAATCCAGACCGCCAGCCGCCTCTTTACGCTGACCTTGCAGGATTCACGCATCGGCTTCGAGGCTTCGAACCATTACTACTATCTGCCGCTGGATCTCGTGGAGAAAGTCATCAACTGCCGGTACATCCTCGACACATCATTCGCCGACGCGAAGTGATCGTGAAATAACCGAAGCCAGAGCATCGTCCTATCATGCATACGAGATCCGCGTCAGAGCCCGATTCAGACAACGTGTTGGAGATCCGACCGATGAGACAGACCGTGATGGCTGCCGTGTCCGCCCTGCTGTTGGTGAGTTGGGCTCAAGCTCAATCGAGCGTCAAGATCGACGCCCCGGCCGTGAGCGATCCGCCGGAGTCGTTCTTCAACATGGTTCGCGAACGCGACCGCGAGCCGGCCCGACAGTTCTATAAGAAGTACCTCGACGTCAAGGGTCTGCCCGTCGCGGCTTCGGCCGAGGTCGCAGACCTGGCCCTCCAGCGGACGTACGAGATCGTCACTCACATGCTCGCCGGCCGGCCTGACGTTCTTCAGGCGATGGTCGAGCAGCACATGTATTTGATCGTTATCGGCAAAGACCAAGTCTACACGGACATGCCCGAGTATCGCAACAGCCGCAATCCCGACTTCCAAAACGAACGGGTCCGCGGCACGGGCGGCCTGCCCACCAGTTTCGGCGAGGAGAACCTCCTGAGCCTGCCCATCGATCGCTACGACGATGAGAGCATCGCGGTCCACGAGTTCTGTCACACGATCGACGGCACGCTCAGCCAGATCGACCCGACCTGGCGGCAGCGCAAACGCGACGCCTACGACAACGCCCGCAAGAACGGGCTCTACTTCAACACGTACGCCGGCTCCAATGCCGGCGAATACTGGGCCGAGATCGCCCAGGCGTACTTCGACTGCAATCGCATCAATAACTGGAACCACGGCCCCATCGGCCACCGCGAACAGCTCAAGGCCTATGACCCGGCCGGCTACGAGCTGTGCCGAACGACGTTCAACCTGAGCCCCGAGCACAACTGGCGATACAAATGGCTTCAGAAGATCCCGAACGTCACGAAGCCGCCGGAGCGGTTCCACATCGACCCGTACTACACGAAGTTCACCTGGGCCCGTGAGTTCACCGTGATCGGACGACAGGCCAGCGACGAGGCCCTGCTCCACGCGAATGAGACGATCCGCCGGATGTTCGCCTACCGGCACGATATCCTCAAGGCCCTGATGGCCGACGGCGTGAAGCTGGTCGTGCTGGGCCCCGACGAGCACATCAGCGACCTGCCCGAATACAAGAAACTGAGCGACACCAAGGCCATCGACGCCCTGTCCCGCTACCTGACCTACACGCCCGAGATGAAGCTGCTCGTCGTAGGCGAGGAGAACGTGCTGGCGAATCCCCGGGACATGTACGTCGGCGACTGCCAGGTGATCCGGGTCTTCGCCGACGCGATCTATCGCGTGACGGGCACGAGGTCGGTCGACCCGAATTTCGAGAACCGGCCGCAAGGCGTCTGGCAGCAGTACGAACTCCGCGTCCAGCGGCTCGACAAGCGATTCGACGCGAAGCTCAAGGAGATCTTCGAAAAGTCGACGGCCGCGGGCAAATGGCAAGGCGCCGCCGCCATCGCGGACCGTAGTGCCTGCTGGACCGAGGGCGTCCTGGCCTACTTCGATGCCCTGGGACAGGACGATGTCCCGAACGACGCCCCGGGTCCGGTCAATACGCGAGAGAAGCTCAAGGCCTACGATCCTGACCTGTTCGCCCTCGTCAACGAGACGATGGCCTACGAGGGACAGATCGATTGGCGATACCGGCCGTACGAGCGATGATCGACACGAGTCCAGGAGAAAATACGATGATGTCACGGCTTTGCCCCCCTTCACGCGGACTGCTGATTCTGTTCACCACACTCGCCTTGTGGAACACACCTGGGACCGGCGTCGCCGCAACGACCTCTGAATCCCAGCCATCGCCACAAGGCCGCTATGGGCCGCCACGACGCGTGGAGGGCTACTACAAGGGCCAGATCACGCCGCACTGGTGTGCCGAGAACAAGTGCTTCTGGTACCGCAACGACCTCGCCGGCGGGACCAAGGAGTTCATCCTGGTCAACGCCGACCAAGGAACGCGGCAGCCCGCATTCGATCACGCCAGGCTCGCGGCGGAACTATCGAAGGTTGCCGGCGGCGAGTACAAAGCGGACCGACTGCCCTTTGACGCGATCGAGTTCGCAAAGGACGGCAAGATTCTCCGATTCGCGGTGGATCAAACGACGTGGGACTGCGATCTCGCGTCGTACGTCTGCACGAAGAGCAGCGAGACCATGACTTCTGCTTCTTCGGATCGGGACCGGGGCAACGGCCCATTCGGCAGGCGTCGAGGGTCCGGCGAGGGACGCGAGCCCTCCCCCGACTCGCCGGACGGCAAATGGACCGCGTCGGTCAAAGACCACAACGTCTTCATCCGTCCCAGAGAAGGCGGCGACGAGGTCCCGCTCAGCACCGACGGCATCGAAGGCAACGCCTACGACCGGCTCTCCTGGGCCCCCGATTCCAAGACCCTCGTGGCGTTTCGAGTCGAGCCCGGCGATGAGAAGGAAGTCTACCTGATCCAGTCCTCGCCTTCCGGCGGCGGACGCGCCAAGTTCACCAAGCGTCCCTACTCGCTGCCCGGCGACAAGTTTGCGACGTACGAGCTGAACCTGTTCGACGTCGAGAGCCGTAAGCAGATCAAACCCGAGGTGGACAAGTTAGAACTCGATTGGGAGATGCCGCGTCTGCGATGGATGAAGGACCAGCGGCGCTTCGCCTATGAGAAGGTCGACCGCGGCCACCAGCGGCTCCGCGTGGTCGAGGTCGATTCGCACACCGGCCAGGCCCGCAGCCTCATCGACGAGAAGACAGAGACCTTCATCTGGACCGCCCACACGGAGAATCTCGGGCTCACTCTGGTCACCTGGTTGGACAAGACCGACGAGATCGTCTACGCCTCCGAGCGGAACGGCTGGCGTCACCTGTATCTGATCGACACCGAGAAAGGCGAGATCCGCAATCAGATCACCCAGGGCGAGTGGGTCGTCCGCGGCATCGACCTGATCGACGAGGACACGCGACAAATCTGGTTCAACGCCTGCGGCCGCAACGCCGGCGAGGACCCGTATTTCCTGAACTACTACCGAATCAACTTCGACGGCACAGGCCTCGTGGCCCTGACCGAGGGCAACGGCAACCACTCGATCCAGTATTCGCCGGACCGCCGCTATCTGATCGACACGTACAGCCGGGTGGACACGCCGCCCGTCCACGAGCTTCGCCGCGTCTCCGACGGTAAGCTGGTTTGCCACCTGGAGAAGGCGGACATCAGCGAATTGGTCGCCAAGGGTTGGGCCGCCCCTGAGGTGTTCGTCGCCAGGGGCCGCGATGGCAAGACCGACATCTGGGGCATTCTCTGTCGACCCAGGGATTTCGATCCAGCCAAGAAGTACCCGGTGATCGAGAATCTCTACGCCGGGCCGCAAAGCTCATACGTGCCCAAGAGCTTCAGTCCGACGTCACGATACACCTCGCTCACGGACCTGGGCTTCGTCGTCGTCCAGATGGACGGCATGGGCACCGCCAACCGCTCCAAGGCCTTCCACGACGTGTGCTGGCACGACTTGAAGGACGCCGGCTTCCCCGATCGAATCCTCTGGCATCAGGCCGCCGCGAAGAAGTACCCATGGTACGACATCGATCGCGTGGGCGTCTACGGCAACTCCGCCGGCGGGCAAAACGCCGCGGCCGCGGTGCTCTTCCATCCGGAACTCTACAAGGCCGCCGTCGCCTCGTGCGGCTGCCACGACAACCGCATGGACAAGGCCTCGTGGAACGAGCAGTGGATGGGCTATCCGGTCGGGCCGTGCTATTCCGAGTGCTCGAACATCGACAACGCCTCGGGCCTCAAGGGCAAGCTGTTCCTGATCGTCGGCGAGATGGACGACAACGTCCCTCCGGAATCTACGATGCGGTTCGTGGACGCCTTGATCAAGGCGAACAAGGACTTCGACCTGCTCGTCGTGCCCGGGGCGGGTCACGGCATGGGCGGCGCGTACGGCCAGCGGCGGATGCAGGATTTCTTCGTGCGAAATCTCCTCGGCGTCGAACCGCCGGACCGCAACGGCACGTGAAATCGTAGGGTGTGCCGTGCACACCACCTTCTTCATTGTTGAAACGGTGTGCATGGCACACCCTACAGGAGCGACATGAACGCGCGACACTCCGTTTCCGTCACGATGACTCCGCTGCTGGCCGCGTCGCTCCAGGCGGGCACGGCTACCATCACAACCGACGCCGGGCAGAAAGGCCCTGCAATCAATCCCCGCATGTGCGGCACAGTCCTGACCTCCGCGAATCTCGCGGACAACAACAACCTCGACGAGCCCCGGCGAGTCGCCCCCGTCGAGACCTGGATCGATACAGCGGCAAAGGAATTCCCCCACGAATTCCCGCCCCGCTCGCTCACGATCCTGCGGATCGCGACACAATAGAAGGAGAAGTCCTCAGATCACACCAGCGCCCACGTGCAGCTTTACATTCTGCACGTGGGCGTTGTCTTTTCCGGACTGCGTCCGCACACCCCCAAAGGACGTCTGCACTGCGATAATGCAGACCTACACTGCCGTGATGTAAGCCTGCAACGTCTCGATGCAGATCTGCAATACCACGATGCAGGCCTGCAACACGACGATGAAAGCCAGCATTGCCTCAGAGCAAGCTTGCTTTGTCACGAAGTAAGCCTGCTTCGTCATGGAGCAAGCTTGCTCTGCCATGGAGTAGACTTCCTTTGCAGCGAAGCAAGCTTGCCGGACCACAGATCAAGCTTGCTTTACGACGGAGGAAGTCTGCTTTGCCACGGAGCAGGCTTCCTTAGCGGTGGAGAAGGCTTGCTTTGCAGCCGGTCAAGCCTGCTTTGCCACGGAGCAGGCTTGCCGCGTGACAGAGGAAACGATCTCCGCGGCCGATAAGACCGGCTCCCGGAAGAAGGAGACCGCCTGCCTTTCGGACAATACCACCCAGGCCAGGGACAATATCGGACAGGGAGCAACGAGCACGCGGATCTCGTGGGGGCGACGCATGCGTCGCCCTCTTGCAGCGTGAACCCAACCACGAACGACGGACCTTCAACCGCGAAATGTGCGAAACACGCGAAAGGAAGATATCTCGCGCCGAAACGGGTCACGAGCCACGAGACACGAGCTACCGCTTCAAGCAACCGCAGATGAACGGGGATGAACGCTGACATTCAACCGCCAACCGAGAACCGGGAACTGATGACTGCTGGCCCACCGCAGAGGACTGCAAAAACGGGTCACGGGCCACGAGCCACACGACACTTCTTTGCGACCGCGAAATACACGACACAAAAAGGATATCTCACGCAGTGACGCAGTGACGCAGGGTAAGAAGGCCGGAAAGACGGTTAGCCGAAAGAAATCCGAAGAGAAGGAAGGAGATACGATTCCGATGGTACGCTGCGCGTACCATCGGCAGAACGGGCACATCGCTTGACAGAATACCGAAGAAGGACAATCCCAAATCTGCACCGCTAAGAGTCACGATGCACCCCTCTCGAGTATTCACGGCGAAGAAGAAACCAAATGAAGTCATCTCACGCAGAGACGCAGTGACGCAGGGGAAGAAAGCGGGAAAACCAGTCAGCCGAAAAAAACGAAAGAATCCGAAAAAGGAGGAGGACACCAGGCCGGACAGTCGCACGGCGGGACCAGTACCCGTTCAATGAGAACTATGAGGCTCAAAGGAAAGATACTGAACTCCCCAAATGGGGCCGCGGCCATATTGGCCGCGGAAGTTTGGGATGCCGCATCAATGATCCTGTGGAAAAACAATCTTCAATGGGGCCACAGGCAGAATACCTGATGCGATAGACTAGGACCCTGCTACTAATGTAACGACGCCGGATTGATTCTCGTTTCACGCGGGTTTCAACTCGGCTGTCTGTAAACCCCTGCTCTGATATAATTACTTGTAAATGCGTCACTTACATCTAGCCACAGGAAAGAGACAGCAGCGAAATAGCAATAGAAACTGAAACAGAATGGGGGCCCACGTCGTTTACCTCTGTGAGGGCACCACAACAATGCTTCTTGTTATTACATAGGATAAAAAGCCCTTGACCTCGCGACTTAAGACGTTAGAGTAATTCACAGGTGCAATCCCAACAGGGGAGAATGAGAATGGACTCGTTTGATTTCGACTGGTCGATTGTCTTGAATCCGGCTTTCCGCAGGCGCTTGCGTATCTCAAATGCCGCTGACCGTGATGAGGCGATACAAGACGCATGCGTGAGACTCCTAAGGAAGCCATGCTGCCTTACACCTGAACTGTTGAACATTACCGCGCAGAACTGTAACAAGGATCGTATCAAGTCCGAACGATCCAGAAAAAGGCGAGAATGGCATCGAGCGATCCTCCTCTCCCCTGAGGACCACGAGCAGCCGAACAGCGAATGCGGTCACCGGAATCTTCGAATAGCTTCGTCGGAGAATCTTGAACCGGTTGAAAATGATCCATCTGCGAGACTGCGGCGGCGTGAAACGCGTGCGGCAATTAAGCATGCTGTTCGGACCGCCAAGCTATCGCGAGACTACCGGTGTGCGCTCTGGGCTTGGCTGCGTGATCGTGTTGCGGAATTTGCCAACCGATGGGGTGTTCCCGAGGTTACTATACGCGTCAGGGCAAAGCGAGCGAAAGACATGCTCCGCCTTCACCTGGAACGAGAAAGCTTGGGGCTAGATTAGCACGTTCAGTTGCCGCGAAGCATCTGCATGAGTCGAAGGCAGTGAATCCTACGGGTTTCGGACAAGGGCGTGTAAGCTCCGAATTTCCTCTGTGTACAGTCCTCGGTGTGTTGGTATGATGCGTATGATGTGTAGAATTGGAGGTCGCGACATGGCGAGCGCAGCCAAATCGTTTTTCGACAAGGCGTTCAGCGTATTGACTGGCCACGCCCCCTTTCCCTGGCAAGAGAAGTTGTACAACGATTGGCTCCTGCAGGGGAAGATCCCTTCCTCGTGTAATCTTCCAACGGGTCTGGGTAAGACGAACGTCATTGCGG
The DNA here is from genome assembly GCA_039679525.1 of Phycisphaerales bacterium. Lineage (GTDB taxonomy): Bacteria > Planctomycetota > Phycisphaerae > Sedimentisphaerales > Anaerobacaceae > PLanc-01. Next base: position 11,738 of record JBDKUU010000557.1, read on the forward strand.
TTTGGCTGATCGCTCTAGCGAATGGGGCGAATCTGCCGCGGCGGTTGGTGTATGTCGTCAATCGACGAACCGTGGTCGATCAGACGACATCAGAGGTGGAGAGGGTCCGGCGCAACCTCGAAGCCGCCGGGATCGCCGACTCGCTTCGGCGATTGTTCAGCCTGAATGACGACGAATCCCCACTGGCTATCAGCACGCTTCGCGGTCAGTTCGCCGATAATCGCGAATGGTCCACTGATCCATCCCGCCCCGCGATCATCTGCGGCACTGTGGATATGATCGGCTCTCGCTTGCTGTTCAGCGGCTATGGCGTCGGGTTTAAGTCACGGCCCTTGCACGCCGGTTTCCTCGGCCAGGATGCCCTGCTCGTCCACGACGAAGCGCACCTGGAACCGGCGTTCCAGAAGCTGGTCACCGACATTGAGAAGGAACAGACGCGGGAACGCGAGCGCGGCTGTGACCTGCCCTGGTCCAAGCTGCACGTGATGCAATTGACCGCTACCACACGAGACGGCGGCCAACAAGCAGATGATCTGTTCGAATTGACCGATAAGGAGAAGAATCCCCCGAAGGAGCTTCCCGAGCCGCCGACCAACCCGATCGATCATATCTGGCGGCGGCTTAAAGCCAAGAAGCAACTACGCCTCAAGAGAGCCGATGATGATGGCAAGATTGCCGAGGAAATCGCTGAACGTGCCTTGCAGTTCCGAAAGGATGACCAAGGCACTGATACCAAGGCTGCTGTACTCATCTTCGTACGAACCCTTGATGACGTGAAGAGAGTCTATGTGCGGCTCACGAACAAGAAGGACGGAGTACCTAAGGACCACATTCAGCAACTCACCGGCACAATGCGCGGCCTTGAACGCGATCAACTGGTTAACCATTGGATAATGAGATGCTTTTCGCGGCAAGCATGCCCACTGCAGACGATCTATCTTGTCTGCACAAGTGCAGGAGAGGTTGGCATCGACATCTCCGCCGACCATCTGGTCTGCGACCTGTCCACGTTCGAGAGCATGGCGCAGCGCTTCGGCCGGGTGAACCGCTACGGCGACGGCAACGCTCGAATCGACGTGGTATATCCGGCGGAGTTCGACGAAAAGGACAAACTAAGGGATGCGCGTGAGGCCACGCTGAGACTGCTGCAGGAATTGAACGGTGACGCCAGCCCGCTGAACCTGGGTAGACTCGATCCAAACGAACGAGCAGCAGCCTTTACACCCAAACCAACGATCCTACAGGCAACCGATATCCTCTTCGATGCCTGGGCCATGACCAGCATCCACCAGAAGATGCCGGGCCGGCCGCCTGTCGAGCCGTATCTGCACGGCATCGCTGAATGGCAGCCGCCGGAAACATACGTCGCTTGGCGCGAGGAAGTTGAAGTCATCACCGACGAACTGCTCGAACAGTATTCCCCCGCTGACCTGCTGAATGACTACCCGCCCAAGCCACATGAATTGCTGCGCGACCGCAGCGATCGGGTCTTCAAACATCTGGAGATGCTGGCGAAACGACACGCGGACGAACCCGTATGGATCATGGACAGCCACGAAGCCGTCAAGGTCACAACGCTGGCGAAACTGGCGGACAAACGATGGAAGGATCGTATCAATGGCTGCACCATCCTGCTCCCACCGTCCGTCGGCGGATTGGCCGACGGTATGCTCGACGGTGCGTCGGAACATGCCGACGACGTGGCGGATATCAGCGATGGGCCAGATCAGCGTGTCCGCATACATCCGGATGATTCCGACCGCACAACCAAGACCGCCAAGGCCGCCGATATGCGTCGCGTACGGAGTATCGAACTGGATACGGATGACGGCGAGGACGACGGACCGCGTCTGTGGGACTGGTACGAGAGCATTCCACTGGAAGGCGGGCGCACGGCCAAGAAACCAGTGAGACTCGACACCCACGCCGAGGATGTGGAGAATCTCGCTCGGCAGATCGTCAAGGGCTTATCACTTCCCGACAAGCTCGCCAACGTTGTTGTTCTCGCCGCCAGGCTGCATGACTCGGGCAAGCAACGCGACAGGTTTCAGATCACGCTCGGCAACCGGGACTATCCCAATCTGCTGCTGGCCAAGTCGGGACGCAAGGGTGCGCGACTGCCCGAGCCATTCCGTCACGAGTTCGCCTCCGTGCTCGATGCTCAGACGGACGTGGAGTTCAACAAGCTCGACGATGAGATGAAGGGACTGGTGCTGCACCTGATCGCCGCCCACCACGGGCGTGCCAGACCTCACTTCGATCTTGATCAAGCGTTCGACCCGGATCGGCCGAGCGGTACCGAGCCGCTCTTAATGGAAACGCCACGTCGGTTCGCTCGGCTGCAACGCAAGTACGGCCGCTGGGGGCTGGCCTATCTAGAATCGTTGCTCCGTGCCGCCGATTGGGCCGCCAGCGCTGAGCCTTCGCAGTTCGTAACCGAAACGGAAGAGGTGTCGCTATGAGCAACTTTCCACAACCGTCGATCATCGTCGATGTAGACGTGACCAACCCTGGTCAGTTCTTCGCCTGCTGCGGCCTGCTGGAACTGGCCGACCGCCACTGTCCGGGAGCAGAAGGGTGTTTCGAGCGAGATCGGTTCTGTATCGCTTGTCCCAATGGCAATTCGATCGAGACGTTGCTCGACTCACTCATCCGGTCGACTGTGTCGAACACGATGTCAATAGCGCAGCAGTCTCGACTCGAACAGCTATCGTCAATGTCAAGACAGGAGTACGCAGGAAGATCCAAGATCGAGAAGGAGAAGAAGACGCTTGAGGCCCTTCGCCGTGAGGAGCCGATCATCCTCAAAGGAGCGATTGTGCTTCGCATCGACTGGTTTCGGGATGAATTTGCCGGCGGGTCGCGGTTCAAGACATGGGCTGGACAACAATCGGTGCTCGATATAACGACCGCAATGCACGTAGGTATCAAGTCCGCTGGAGCCCAGTGCGGCCAGACAATTTGGAACAGTACTCGCGGAATCGGCCTGCCGTTCAACTTCGACTCTGATTTGGGCGGCCAGGGCTCTGCGCTGGATATCGGTTTCAGCTTCGACCCTCTCGCGGGAAGTGCAGCAACCCGGATCGAGGGCACGTGCAAACCCGCCCTTGAATTGCTGAGTTTCATCGGGCTTCAGCGGTTCCGACCGCGTCAGATAGGGGGCGAGAACCGTTACATCTATACCGCATGGCACACACCGCTGCCGATATCCGCAGCAGCTTGTGCCGCATGCCATTGCGTCCGTATCAGCGATGATCCTACCTACGAATTCCGGCTGCTTTACCGAACTAAGTACCTTAAGAGTTTTTGTCCCGCCATTCCATTTCAAGGAGATCGCAATGAGTAATGTGAATCAATATGACAAGTGGCTGACTGGCGACGATGTTGCTGCGATCGTCATTCGTGAACCGCTTGTACCCGTTGAAGGCCCCGATGGCGTGCTCTTTCCCGCGACTTATGCGGCTGCGGAAGACAGGAGCATCTTCCCCGGTGGCTACAACATTGATCCGCCACAGGGGGAGAACAATGTCTGTCTTGTTGACAGCGTCGGCTCACAAGCAAACCGCATCGAACCGCTGTTCGCCAAGCCCGACTACGCCGAACTCGTGCCGCAAATAGTGATCACAGCCGGCGAAAAGTCGGTGAACCTGCTGGATGCCGGTCATCGTGCGGGTGACGCAATCGTCCGCTGCACGTCGTTACAGAAGGTGTTGCAGGACGCCTTCAAGGCCGTTCTTTGCGGTAATGCAATCAATATGGCCAAGATCGCACCGACCTCGCTTGTCTTCGGCGTCTGGGACTCGCGAGATACGCAGGCCAAACTGCCGCGACTCATCGCCTCGACAATCCGTGCTTTCGATGTGCTTCGCCTTACGCGATCTGCGCAGTTCAATCCCTCGGTTGACTACATCGGGCTTGGCCTGCTCGAAGACACTGCCGATAAGAAGGCCAGAGACGCCTATGCCGAGCGTGGCTTCATTCATGTGCCTGCTTCCGGATCACATGGTGGTGTGATCGCCAAGGGCGGTGTTCGGCGAGACGTCACCTTTAGCCTTGCGGCCCTCCGACTGCTCGCAGCCGGCGATGATGCTGACAAGACGCTTATGCTACGTCGCTATGTACTCGGCCTTTCGCTCGTAGCGATGACCGCACCGGCGCACACTTATCTTCGTCAGGGCTGCAACCTCGTGCCTGATGTTGATCGTCCGCGCACCGTCACCCTTGTTAGCGCCGACGGTATGCGTGATAACCTGGAGCTTAAGCACGACGAAGCTCTCGCCTTCGCCAAACTGGCTGCCAGGGCATTTGGCGTGGGCGAATCGATACTCGTTGAGTTCGACCCTGCTCTTGCCAAGAAGGATATCGCCGGAGAAGGCGATGTCAAGCCCACGCGAAAGCGCAGTGCCAAGGCCACAGAGGCCAGACCGGAGCAATCATGAATCAGTTTCTTTGCATCACGTTTCGCTTCATCCAGCCGTTTCCGCTCTTTCATGGGCGAGCGGATGCCGAGAAGCCCGAGTGGCCACCTTCACCCATGCGGGCGTTCCAGGCCCTTGTCAACGCCGTGTCCATGCGCGCCCGCGGGCGAACCTTCGACGGCGAACTGATCAAGGCGCTGCGTCTAATCGAGTCCATCGAGCCGATTATCGTCGCTCCAGAAGCCGCGGTGGCGACTGTCGGGCATCGCACTTATGTGCCGAACAATCAAGCCGATCTTGTCACAGCCGCATGGTACCGCGGCAATTGCGATGCCAGTGTCGCGTCTCATCGTATGGAGAAGGATATTCGACCGATGCGTCTATTCAGCAGCGACGACGTCCCGGCCGTTCATTATCTCTATCCCCTTGATGGGCCGTGCGATGCCCCGCAACTTCTGGCCACGATCCGCCCGCCTGCCCGATCCATTACCGCTCTCGGATGGGGCATCGACCAGGTCGCTGCTGATGCCGAGCTTGTCACCGAATCCCAGATCATCTCACTGGCCGGCCAGCAGTGGACGCCAACTCAGACGGGGGGGCGATTGCTGCGCACACCTCGGCAGGGCTCCCTTGTCGCACTTCAGCATCGACACGATAGATTCCTCAATCGTCTTGCCGGGGGGGACTGGACGCCTGTACCACCGCTGAGGGCGTTCCATATACGTCGCTATCGTCGCGACGACGAAGCGCAGCAACATCCTTGTCGTGTCTTCGAACTTCGCAAGGCCGATGGCGGTCGTTTCCGCTATCCACACCGTAAGCTCATTCACCTTGCCGGCATGGTCCGCCATCTGGCGATCGAGGCGATGAAGGTCTCGCCGGCGTCTGATGTCGGGGACGATTGGGTTGAAACGTACGTGGCGGGGCACGCGAAGGAAGGTGAACAGGAGCATCGACAGTTGTCCTATCTGCCTCTACCGTCGGTAGGACTTCCGCACACCGACCCTGGTGTGCGAAGGATCATGATTGCGGCCCCGGTCGGTGATGGTGTTTGGCTGGACCATGTGGCACGGCACTTAGCGGATCGTCAGTTGGAGCCTTTCCATGGCGACGAGTTCGGGGACGGTGATCGGCCGTTTCTCATTCCGATCCGAAGCGACAGTGTTTCACGGCGATATACTCAAGCCGGGGAGACATGGCATAGCTTTACGCCCGTTATCCTGCCCGGCCACGACGACCATAGGCCGGAGAAGACGCGGAAGCTCATTGAAAAGGCGCTGCGGCAGTCTGGCGTCGATCAGCCATGTGAGTTCGAGTGGAGCGAGTTCTCGCGATTCCCGAAGTCCTTCTCTGCACACAAGTATGACCGGCAGGGACGATTGACTGGCTATTTTCGGCCGGATCATCTGCAGAGCCAAACGGCCGTGCATATGATCCTGCGGTTCAAGGATGGATTGAAGGTGCCGGGCCCGCTGGCCGTTGGGGCCGGGAGGCACTGCGGTTTCGGCTTATTTGTGAATGCGGAATCTCTTTAAAGACATCGGGCCTGGTTTGCCGATCTTTGACAAGTGAATAGCGGTCTTTTTGGAGAGCGGACGTATGATTCAGTCGGCTGATGCTCGCGAATCGCTCGACTCCGGCGGCGAGGGGCCGGAACTGCTGCCCGTGCGGATGCTCAATGAGTATGCCTATTGCCCTCGTCTGTTTCACCTGATGCACGTCGAGGGCCGATGGGCCGACAACGCCTTCACCGTCGACGGCCGCAACGTCCACCGCCGGGCCGATCGGCTCGATCATGTCCTGCCCGATCCGGAGCACGCCTCGAACGACGCTTCCGATGGTGACGACGACGGGGGCGATGGGAATGGGCACAAAGACAAGGCCGAGGCCTCGGGCGATGAGCCCCCTACCGTGACGCGGTCCGTCATGCTGGGAAGCGCCGTCCTCGGGCTCACCGGCAAGCTCGACCTCGTCTCGACCGCCGACGAGTTCGCCGTGCCCGTCGAGACGAAACGCGGCCGCGTGCCCAGCAACGAGGAGCGGTCCTATGAGCCCGAGCGCGTTCAACTCATGGCCCAGGGACTTCTGCTCCGCGAAGGCGGATACCGGTGCGATCACGGCGTGCTCTACTTCGCGGCCTCCCGCACTCGCGTGGACGTGCCCTTCACTCCCGAGCTTCAGAATCGCACGTTCGATCTGCTTCGCCAGGCGAAGGAAGCCTGCTCCGCGACGGTTTCGCCGCCGCCCCTGGAAGACAATCCCAAGTGCAACGGATGCTCTCTTGCGGGCATCTGTCTGCCGGATGAGACGCACCTCTTGCAGGCCGCGGGCGACGGCGAAGGCGCATCGGAGACGGGCGAGGTTCGCCAGTTCTTCCCTGCTCGCGACGAGGCCCTCCCGCTCTATGTTCAGGAACAAGGGGCCATGGTCTGCAAGACCGGCAAGGCCCTGGTCGTCTGGAAGCAGAAAGAGAAGCTCGCCACCGTCCGCCTGGCGGACACCAGCCAGCTCGTCCTGTGCGGCAATGTCTCGGTGACCGCCCAGACGATGCATCTTCTGTGCGAAGAGGATATCCCCGTGGTGCACCTGTCCATGGGAAATTGGTTCTACGGCATCACCCAGGGCCTCGGTCTCAAGAACGCCTATCTGCGGGCCGCCCAGTTCCGCGTCGCCGCAGACCCCGGCCGCTGCCTGGCTCTCGCTCGGCAGATCGTCTCAGCCAAAGTCGCGGCCCAGAGGACTTTTCTGCGTCGCAACGCCGCCGGGCTGCCGGATGAGGCCCTCGAAGACCTCGCCCAGCAGGATAAGAACGCCGTCGCCTGCGACAAGATGGAATCGCTGCTCGGCATCGAGGGACTCGCAGCGAAAGTCTACTTCTCGCACTTCTCCCGCATGGTCAAGGGGGACGCCTTGCCCACCGACTGGGATTTCGCCCATCGCAACCGCCGGCCGCCGAAAGATCCGATCAACGCGTTGCTGTCGTTCGGCTACGCCATGCTGGCCAAGGAGTGCACCGTCGCCCTGGCCGCCGAGGGATTCGACCCGTACTGGGGTTTCTACCATCAGCCGCGTCACGGCCGACCCTCGCTGGCCCTGGACCTGATGGAGGAGTTCCGCACGCCCATCGTCGATTCGGCCGTCATCACCGCGATCAATACCGGCATGGTCCGGGAGAACGATTTCGAAATCGCCAAGGCGGGCTGCGCCATGAAGGCCGACGGCCGAAAGGCCTTCATCCGGGCCTACGAAGGCCGGCTTGACCAATTGGTCACGCACCCCGTGTTCGACTACCGGTGCAGTTGGCGAACGATCATCCGGTTACAGACGAAGCTGCTGGCCCGGTGGGTCCGCGGCGAGATCGAAACCTATCCCGGCATGGAGACGCGGTGAACCATGCGACGCCGATACCTGGTCACCTACGACATCGCCGACGACAAACGCCGGGATCGCGTCTTCAAGACCCTGCGAGACCGGGGCGACCATGTCCAGTTCAGCGTGTTCCTGTGCGAGCTCAATCCCCGCGAATATGCCACGCTCAAAGGCGACCTCCAGCAGTACGTGCACCACAGGGACGACCAAGTTCTGATGCTGGACCTCGGCCCTGCGGAAAATGCGCTCGAAATCGGCCAGGGCATGGAATGTGTCGGTTTTGCCTATTGCCCGCCGCAGAGAATTGTGGTAGTGTAGGCACTTGTATCCGCGGGAATCGGCCCGGCGAGCGGCGAGGTGGTTCAGCAATCCCGGGCGTCGCTCGAACTCCTTGAAAACAAAAGAGATATCGCAGATTCCGAGGCGAGAGTATCCGCCATGCAAACGGCCATCGAAACAACCGCTCGTTTTCGGCATCGTAACTGCCGACAGAATCAGCACTTGGCGAAGGCGAGATTTCCGCGTTCAACCGAACGCGGCCCCATTGAAGCTGGGTCTGGCGTTATTCTACGCGCTTCACCTAGCGGTATTTCCGCGTTCAACCGAACGCGGCCCCATTGAAGCCCAAATGGTGGTCCAGAGCAGTGGTCGCGTTGCTGGATTTCCGCGTTCAACCGAACGCGGCCCCATTGAAGCGACTTCACCATTATGCGTGGATGGAAGTATCTAGCAATTTCCGCGTTCAACCGAACGCGGCCCCATTGAAG
>JBDKUU010000558.1:0-7176 GCA_039679525.1 Phycisphaerales bacterium
CCCACGGCCGGAAAGACCCGTTGCGAACCGGCCATCCCGGCGAAACGGTCGCGAACCGTCGCCGGGTCGCTTGTGAGATTCGCGTTGTCGGATGCGATCAGCCACGTCTGCTCGCCGGGGACCAGGATCTGATTCGGGAAGACCGCCGCCAGCGTCTTGCGTGTCGAGGCCCCCAGACCGACCAGTTCGGCTCCAAGGACGTCCTCGCCGCCGGCGATGCTCACGGCGACCACGCCTGCGGGCCGCAGGGACGCCTTGGCTTGCTCATAGAACTCGGCCGTGAAGTAGCGGTTGGACGCCGAACCGGCCGCGTCGGGAAGGCTGAGAATCACGACGTCGAACATGTCCCTTGCGTCCGCGAGATACCGTCGGATCTCGCTCGCGATCGGGTGAAATCTCGCGTCGCGGACGGCGAATTCACCTGGGAGGCAGTCGAGCACGCGGCCCGCATATTCGGCGTCGGAGTGGGCCCACGCCACGTGCTCGATCTGCGGCAGCAGCATCAACCGATTGCACAGAGCCAGGCCGGGGCCGATCACCAGAATCCGCCTGGCTTGCGGGTTTTGGCACAGGACAGTGGCCGCGATCCGCCCGGCCTCTTCCTCATTCGGCAGAACTTCGCATACGGCCCCTTCCCGCATGACGATCCACTGGCCGTTGTACAGGCCGTACAGGTACTCGGCCTGGGCCGTCTGGAATGCGCCGCGGAGGGCTTCACGAGGCAGCAGTCCGCTCCATTTGGCTGCCTGCACGCTTCGCACGAAGGCACGATCGGCTCCTGTGAACAGAATCGCCAAGGCCGAAGCGACTGCCGCCACCAAGACGACGATCGCGTATCGCCTGCGGTGCGAGGGGGAAGACAAACATGAGATCGCAGCGGAAATCGACAATGCCAGCGAGAGGAGGAGAGACACTCGGATCAAAGGCACGCGCCAGGCGAGCAGGGCGGTGACGGCCAGACCGCCGGCGAAGCTGCCGACGGCTTCGAGCGTGTAGACCCGTGAAATCGGGAAGGCGTCTGTCTGCTCGACCCAGCGGCAGGCCACCGGGAACAAGGCCCCCGTGACGAGGCTCACCGGCGCGTTGACCGCCATCGACCACAGGACGATCGTCTGCACGGACAACAGGTCGTAGGATGCGACGCCCGCCAGGCCGCGAACGTTCAGGATCAGGAGAAGCTGGACGACGAAGGCCGGGACGTATAGCAGAAAGAGAAGCTCGATGTGACGCGCCATGGTCTCCGCAAGCCGATCCCGACGGCGGACCAGCACGGCGCCGATGCCCACCCAGAGAAACCACGAGCCGAAGAAGACTCCGACGGCGATGTCGTTGCCTTCGAACGCGGTGATGAACTCGCGAAACAGCAGCGTCTGAGCCGCGATCGCGACCAGTCCGTATGCGACGATCATCAATCCGCGGGCGAACCTCATAGCTCCTCGCCGAACACTTCCGCCTGGAACACGAGGAAGGTCGCTCCCTGCTTCCAGGCATCCGCCGGCAGGCCGGCCTTCAGGGACAACTGACGCAGCGTGGTCTCGAGGTCCCAGCCCTGCTCAGGGGCTACCTGCGGGAGAAAGACCGCCGAGTGTCCGCCTTTGTTCAGGACGATGCCGTCGATCCCGATGCAGATCTCCTGCGGCGAGGCCACGGGCGTTGGGGGCGTCAACGCCGAGATTTCGATTTTGATCTGGTCGTACTCCGCGCTTCCGAGCGGCTGGAATCGCCGATCCCCGAAGCCTGCGTAGATCGCGTTGCCGATCACGGATTTGTACAGGGGACGCTGCGGAAAGATGTCCCCGACGCAGCCTCGCAGTTGCCCGTTCTTCTTGAGCGTGACGAAAGCTGCTCTCGGCTGCTTCAGCGACTCGGAGGGCGTGAAGTCCAGGTCCGACGGCTCGGGGGACTTCTGATGGTCCAGGGCGTATCGAAGGGTGCGACGCGCCAGGGCCAGGAGCTGCTTCTTGTCCTCCGCGGTCAGCGGTGATGAGAGCGGAACGGCTTGTGCCGCCGGAGTGGATGGAGCGGCCCACACGCCGTGGAAAGCGATCGCCATATAGCTGACGGAGTTCGTGTAGTCGCCCGTGATCTCGCCGGAGGCGGCGTAGTGAAGCATCTCGGCTTTCGCGTCCTTGCCGAGCATCTCCAGCAGCACGGCGATAGGCACGCAGCCGCAGATCGTCGCTTCCTTTTCGTCCCGATAGGCGAGCAAACCCCTGGCGTCGAGCTTGCTGATGAAGTCGAATGCCCCCATGTCAAGCTTCTTGACGTTCTCGGGGATGTTCTCGGTGAACGGCGTGTAGCGATACTGCGGGCCGTAGTGCGTGAAGTCGGAACTGGCGACGACCAGCGTGTCGGCGTCGATCAGGTCGGCCAGGATCTTGGCCGCCCGGGCGACGCTCTCGTAGGAGCATTGTCCCGCGACGATCGGGACCAGGTTGAAATCGCCGAGCTTGTACTGGAGCAGGGGAATCTCGGCCTCGACGCTGTGCTCCTGCTTGTGGGCCGAGGGGATGTTCTGAAATACCGGGTGCTGGAGCAGCTTGGCGATGAGCTCCGTATCGAGAGGGACCTGGCCCAGCGGGGTCTCGACGTGCGTCGCTCGCGGGACGCTGAAGATGTCCTCCATCGGCAGGCGGTGCGTCGGCCCGATCACGACGACGCGTTTGTAGCTGCGTCCGAGCGACTTGATGCCGTAGGCGGCGGTCGGAGCGGAATAGGCGTAGCCGGCGTGCGGGAGCACGAGGGCGACGACGTCCTTCTTGGGCCCGACCTGAGCCTTTTCGAGGTAGCCCGCGATGTCATGTCGCAACTCGTTGGCGTCGGCGCTATACCAAGTTCCCGCGAATGCGGCCTTCAAGACGTCCTTGGCCGCGGGCTCCTGTTTGGCGTGCAGGCCGGCCACAATGCCGGCGACTACGAGACACGATAGAACGATCGCCGCTGTTCCCTTCTTCGCTACGCGACTCATCTCGTCAACCACTCCACTTGGATTGCATGCTGATATCGCCCATCGGCACGACCGTGCCGGGGTATGTCACCGGCGGGACGGCCCGGACCATGCGGCGGAGCGTCGGCAGCCGCTGTGAGCCGTGAAAGCCCAGGCAGACGGCTGAAATCGAGCCCGCCGCTGCCGTCATGAACTCTCTTCTCGTCATTTCCACACTCCGTGAATCGCTCTGCCGCAATCCGGACAGCATCCGTCCGCCAGCCGATTCTGCATCACCGTGTAGCCCACCCGCTGGATCAGGAGCTTGCGACACTCGGGACAGTAGGTGTTCTCGCCTTTCTCGCTCTGGCGATTGCCGATGTAGACGTACTCCAAACCCTCGCTGGTCGCGATGTCGCGGGCCGCCTCCAGGGTTTGCAGCGAGGTCGGCGGCAGGTGCCGCATCTGGTAGATCGGCGAAAAGCCATTGAAGTGCACAGGGGTTTCCTTGCCCAGGTTCGCGCAGACCCAGTGGGACAGGTCCCGCAAGTCCTCGGGTCCGTCGTTCAGCGTCGGGATCACGAGATTGATCACCTCGACATGCACGCCCATCGACTTGGCGACCACGAGGGCGTTTTGGACGGGCTTGAGCGTGGCGGAGCAGACGTCCCGATAGAACGCCTCCGACATCGATTTCAGGTCGATTCGGACCGCGTCCACGTATTGCAGCAGCTTTCGCCAGGGGTCTTCATTGACGTAGCCGGCGGTGACGAGCACGTTCCGGATGCCTGCCTCATGGGCGAGCCTGGCCGTGTCGTGCGTGTATTCGTAGTAGACGATCGGCTCGGTGTAGGTGTATGCGATGGACGGGCGGTTGTACTGCTTCGCCAGCGCGATCACCTTCTCCGGCGGGCACGCGAACGCCCGGCTGGCCTCGGGATTGGCCTGCGAAATCTCCCAGTTCTGGCAGTTCTTGCAGTGAAGGTTGCATCCGACGGTCGCCAGCGACAGGATCTTCGTGCCCGGCAGGAAATGAAACACCGGCTTTTTCTCAACGGGATCGTCGGCCGTCATGGAGCAGGGGAATCCGTAGACCACGCTGCGGAGCACGCCGTCAACGTTGACGCGGACCCGGCATTCGCCGCTCTGGCCCGGCCCGACGATGCACATCTTCGGACATAGCTCGCATTGGACTTTCACGCTCGGTCCCCGAATCCAGATCACGGTCGATCTCAGCCGCTCGGCATTATACCGCGTCAGCGGCGTGTGAAGTAGTGGATAGGACGCATGGGACCTATGGGACGAATAGGACCGATCCCCATTTGCGACTTTTCGCGTCTCTTCGTACAATAATAAATCGTCAATAACACATAGTAAATCCCGAAGGGGGGGCTTCGTCATGGGCGAACACACGTGCGACATCCGAATCGGCACCTCCGGCTGGCACTACACTCACTGGATCGGCCGGTTCTATCCCGAGAAGCTTCGCAAGGAGAAATGGCTCGAGCACTACGCCCGGCATTTCGACACCGTCGAGATCAACAATACGTTCTACCATCTGCCGAAAGAGCAGACGATGGTGAACTGGCGCGACCGCGTGCCGCCCGGCTTTCTGTTCGCGGTCAAGGCCAGCCGGTACATCACGCACATCAAGAAGCTCCGCAACACGGCCGATGAGGTGGAGCGATTCTTCAGTCTCGCCACTCTCCTGGGCGAGCACCTGGGGCCGATTCTGTATCAGCTTCCGCCCAACCTGCACAAGGACCTCGGCCGGCTGGAGGAGTTCATCGCGAGCATCCCGATGCGAGATCGGGCCGTCTTCGAGTTTCGCGACGCAAGCTGGCACCAGCAGGACACCTTCGACCTGCTGAACAAGCACGGCGTAGCATTGTGCGTCCATGACATGGGCGACAAAGCCCCGCCGAGGGTCGTCACCGGCGGCATGATCTACGTCCGCTTTCACGGGACCAACGGCCGCTACCAGGGCGACTACCCTGACTCCATGCTCCAGGACTGGGCCGGCTGGATCCGGAGCCAGATCGGTTCCGCCCGGGCTATCTACGCCTATTTCAACAACGACATCAGCGGTCACGCCCTGAAGAACGCCCAAACCCTCAAGCAGATCCTGGGACTCAGTGAGTAAACCCCTTGCCGCGGCGAGGGCGGGGACGTATTCTGGCCCTCAGGACTCGTCCGCGTCGCTTTTGGAGGATGGGCGATTCGTCACAATCTCTCTTTGGAGGCCGAATGGTGAGGTTTCTTGTTGCGACTGTCTTGGTTTGTGTCTTGGGGATGCCGTCTGCCTTTTCGCAGGATGCGGCGAAGCTGGACATCGTCCACGGCCCGCATTTGCAGGCTGTCACGGACTCCTCGGCCACGATCGTCTGGGTCACGAATAAGAGCTGCGTTTCCAAGGTCGAATATGAGCCCTGCGACAGCAACGAGGCCCTGACGGCCGTGGCCAGTCGGAATGGCCTGATCGACGCGAACACCAGGATTCACCGGATCACGCTCTCCGGCCTCAAGCCGGGGGTTCGGTACGCGTACCACGTGGTCTCCACCGAGATTGTGAAGTTCGACCCCTACGCGGTCAGGTTCGGCGACACGATCACAGCCGGACCCTATCGCGTGCAGACCTGGGATTCGGGTAAAGACCGCTTCTCGTTCTGCATCGTCAACGACATTCACGAAAAGGCCGACCGCCTCGGCTCCCTGCTCGACCTCGTGCCCTTGGACGCCATGGACATGGTGGTCTTCAACGGGGACATGATCGATCACTGGACCCGGGAAGACCAGGTGTTCGACGGGTTCCTCGACCTTTCCGTGAAGCGTTTCGCCCGGGAGACCGCGTTCGTCTATGTTCGAGGCAACCACGAGACCCGCGGGGCCCTGGCCCGGGACCTGCTCGATCTGTTCCCGACGCCCGGCGGGCGGTACTACTATGCGTTTCGCCACGGCCCCGTCGCCTTCCTCGTCCTGGATTCCGGCGAGGACAAGGCCGACACGAACAAGGAGTACTCGGGACTCGTGAGCTTCGACGCCTACATGGCGGAACAAACCCAATGGCTGCGGGGGGCCGTTCGGGAGGAGTCCTTCCGCAAGTCCCGGTACCGGATCGTCCTGGTGCACATGCCGCCGCTGGGCGACGGGCGGGGATATGGCATGGCTCGGATTCGCGACTCGTGGTCCCCCATCCTAAACGAAGCCAATATCGACCTGGCGTTCTGCGGCCACACACACCGCTTCGCCCGAATCGACCCGAATGAATCGGCCAACCACTATCCGATCCTCATCAATGCTCCCGACATGGTTGTCGGCGTCGACGTGACGAAGGACCGGTTGAACGCGATCGTCAAAAAGGTGGATGGACAGATCGTGGATACAGTTGCGTTGAAGCCCCGCCGGGCCGACTGAAAGGGCCGCCGGCCGCGAGGAACCCGGGACGTCGGGATCAATGACATAGCCGCAAGTGCTTTTGTACACGTATCTTGCGTAAGGAGGGCGAATCGGGTATACTGATCCCGGAGTCCTCAGTGAGTCGGAAAAGAATGGAAAAAGACACCCAGGCGACAGAACAGACGGGCACTGCGGCGCATCTAATGGGTATGGAAGTTGCCGTTGAGCAGTCTGTCCCTGCGTCCGAAGAGGACGGCGCCGTCCTGGCGGGGCGGCTTCGCAAGGGTGAGCAGGCTGCGGCCGGGGAGTTCGTGGACCATTACTATGAGCGGATCTACCTGTTCATGCGGGCCATCGGACACGACCGCCAGATCAGCGAAGATCTGACGCAGGAGACGTTTCTGCGGGCCTGGCACCACATCGGACAGCTCCGGGATGACAAAGCCCTCAACGGCTGGCTCTTTCGCATCGCCGGCAACGTATCGAGGCTTCATCGACGGCGATTCAAAGGCAAAGACACCGTCAGTATCGACGGGGTCGAGCCTGCGGCGGCCGCCGGCGTGGATGGGTCGCTCAGAGTCGGGCAGCAGGAGCAACTGGACCAGCTTCAGCAGGCCGTCGCCAGGCTGCCCTGGAAGCTCAGGCAGGCGGTGATTCTGCACTACATGGAGCAGTTGTCGATCGCCGAGGCGGCGGACGCCGCCGGCATCCGGGAAGGGACGTTGAAGAGCCGTCTGAATCGCGGCTTGGAAGCATTGAGGAAGGAAGTGGCGGACGAGTAGTGGGAACCGCCGTACGCCATTCCAACGACCGGAAGGGATGAACCGTCATGGGAACGCAGCGAATCGAAGATC
>JBDKUU010000559.1:0-5297 GCA_039679525.1 Phycisphaerales bacterium
GGCGACATCGTAGCTCGGGCCGTCCAGCCGGCTGATCATCAGGGGCTTGAACGGATGGGGCCCCGGCGTCGGCCACAAGTTGACCTGCCAGCGGTAAAGCTCATACGGCCCGGACAGGACCATGGCCAGCTCGCTGTCGACAGAGGCGTCCGTCTCCTTGCCCTCGATGCGGTCGATGTCCATCTGGGCCTGCATCGCGCGGACCTGTCGCTCCTGCCACGCGGGGGTGTTGGCCTTCCCGTCTTTCTCCAACTGGGCGATCGCGTCCTTCTCTTCCTGGACGGTCTGCCGCACCTGCTTGAGCTGCGCGTCGAACCCGTTCAGGGGATCGCGACGACCCACCTTGAACGGAACGCCATACGTCGTGACGAGGCACTCGATGTGCCCGAGGTCCTTGCGGGTCGCGAAAGTCCGGCGGATCGGGCCGGCCAGCCGCTTCTCGTAATCCGCCCGGCCGATCGAGTCGCGAAGCTGCGCCCCGAGAGACACTGGGATGATGTTGCCGGAGGGGACGCCTCGTTTCTCGCAATAGTAGCGGGCCAGTCGCATCGAGGCCGCCTGATCGGTGTTGGCGATCAGCAGGATGTCGTTCGGCTCCAGGGCGAGGCTCAGCCCGCCGCAGGCCATCACGATCGCCGCAATCGCTGTGAGGTTCTTTCGCATCACTCCGTCCCCTTCGAAATGCCGTTCGACTTGGGGTTCGATTGCCCGCGGGTGTTCTCGGCCCGGGAATACCGCTTCTCGTAGATCCCCTGCCGGGCGAAGACCCGTGTGAACGTGGCCAGCAGGATGCGAGCGTCCAACTTCAGGCTCGCTTGCTCCACGTACCGCACGTCGAGCTCCAGTTTCTCTTCCACGGTCAACCCGCCTCTGCCGGAGACCTGCGCCAGGCCGGTCAGTCCCGGCTTGACGAGGAGCCGCTTCCTCTGCCGCGCGTTCCATTCCGCAATCTGCGAGACATACAGCGGCCGCGGACCGACCAGCGTCATGTCGCCCCAGATTATGTTAACCAACTGCGGCAGCTCATCAAGCGAATACTCCCGCAGGAGCTTGCCGATCCGCGTGAGCCGGGGGTCCTCGCCGGACCTGGGGCTGGGGCCGAAGGGGTCCACGTCGAGGCGCATCGTCCGGAACTTGAGCATCGCAAACGGGCGGCCGCCGCGACCGGCTCGTTCCTGACGGAACAGCGCCGGGCCGGGGCTCGCGATCCGGATCGCCAGGGCAATCGCCAGCAGCACGGGCCAGAGAATCACCAGCAGCGCGCCGGCGACCAGGATGTCGGAGAATCTCTTGAGGAGGGGATACATCGCGCTTTGACCAGAACAAACGCGGACGCGCATAGACACCGGGGTCCGTGTCGGTCCGTGAAGGTCCGTGGTCGTCCGTGTCGGAATCTTATCGCAGGAAATTGAGAACGCAGTCCGCGACAGCGTCCTTCATCTCATCCGTCAATTCGGGATAGATGGGCAGCGCCATGATCTCCTCGGCGGCCTTCTCGGCGTGCGGGAAATCGCCCTCGCTGTAGCCCAGGTAGGAGAAGCATTCCTGCATGTGGAGGGGCACCGGGTAATAGACTTCGCAGCCGATCTTGTTGGCCTTGAGGTGCGCCACGACTTCGTCGCGCCGAGGCACGCGGATGCAGTACTGATTATAGATCGTCACGCAGTCCGGGCTGATGTACGGCGTCTGCACGACGCTGCCGGCGAATCGCTTGTCGTAGTATGCAGCGTTGCGGCGTCGAGCCTCGGACCAGTCGTTCAGGTGCGGCAGCTTCACCAGCAGGGCGACCGCCTGAATCGGATCGAGCCGGAAGTTGGCGCCGACGAACTTGTGATAGTACTTGGGCTCGGCCCCATGATTCCGCATGAGCATCAGCCGCTTGTACAGGGCTCCGTCGTTCGTGACGACCATGCCGCCGTCGCCGATGCCGCCGAGGTTCTTGCTGGGAAAGAAGCTGAAGCAGCCGGCCGTGCCGAGACTGCCGGCCTTTCGGCCCTTGTAGCTGCTCGTGATCGACTGGGCGGCGTCCTCGATCACATCCAGCTTGTACCGGCTGGCCACGTCCAGGATGGGGTCCATGTCCGCCATCTGTCCGAACAGGTGGACGGGGATGATGGCTCTCGTCCGCCGGGACACCGCCGTCTCGATTTGCTCGGGGTCGATGTTATAGGTCTTGGGATCGATATCGACCAGGACCGGCTTGGCCCCCACGCGGGCGATGCAGCCGACGGTCGCGAAGAACGTGAAGGGGGTCGTGACGACCTCGTCGCCGGGTCCGATGTTCAGGCTCATCAGGCAATTGAGGATCGCGTCGGTCCCGCTGGAGACGCCGACGCCGAATCGACAGCCGCTGACGGCCGCGACCTTCTGCTCCAGTTCCTGCACCTTCGGACCGCCGATGCAGACCTGCGAGTCCAGCACCTCCGAGATGCCCGCGAGAACCTGATCCTTGATCGTTCTGTATTGCGCCTTGAGATCCAACAACGGCACTTCCATGATCGTCCCTTCAGACTTTGGGTTTCCCTTGAGCCCGCGATCCACGCGAGGCCGCGCCGCCTCCACTGGCGGGTCCGAGAAAGACATCATCCTCGATAATGGCCCCGGTGTAAATGGAAACCTTGTGTTGAACGCGTCGCAAGTACTGCGTCTGGGCCCCCCCTGTGATTGCCCGAATGCGAACGAGGGCTGGCACGGGGGCTTGACCTCGCTGTTCTACACATCTCCGGCCTGTCGAGATCCGAGGCGTTGAAAGCGTCCAAGAGCGGGGGCGCCGCCCCCGGACCCCCGAGATTTTGCGCTTTGGCCAGCAGCATGATGCCGGCAGAGCCCGGTTCCGTGGTCTGGACGATCCCACTGCCTTGGCGAAATCTCCATCTTGTCTACCATGCCTCTGGCCCAAAGCGGAAAATCTCCCTCACACGCCCGCCGCGGGTGTGTCCGGCCTAGCAGAGATGTGCAGAAGAACGAGGGGCCTGCCCCTACGGGACTCATTCGACCCGGACCAGGTCGCGCTGGGCGGCTTCCAGGAGCACTTCCTCGAGTTGACCCGCCAGGACCGTGCGGTCGAACTGCCGCTCGGCCAAAGACCGGGCGTTTTTGCCCATCCGCCGGACCTGGTCGGGGTCCCGCGACAGCTTCACCAAAGCGTCGGCCAGCGCCTCGGGCTTGTTGGGGTCCAGGCACAGGCCGCACTGGTTCTTCTCGATGGTCTCGCCGAGCCAGCCGCCGACGTTGATCAGCACCGGCTTGCCCGCCGCCAGGGCGTCGAACATCTTGTTCGGCGACCATGTCTGCTCCTTGGCGGCCCGATAGATCGTCAGGCAGACGTCGCACCCGGCCACGATGCGGGCGACCTCTCCCTTGTCCGCCACCAGATCGCTGAAGACGACGTTCTTCAGGTTGTACTTGCGAACCAGGGCTTCGAGCTCGGCCCGCTTGCCGCCATTGCCGTGGAGGACCAGCACGATCCCGTCGGCTTTCTTGGCCGCCAGGCTCTTCGCCGCCTCGACCACGTATTCCAGACCGTTGGCCAAGCCCATCGCACCGAAGTAGACGGCGGCGAACCGGTTGCCCAGCTTCAGCCGCTCGCGCGAGGCCGAGCCGTCGAGAGCGGGATTGAACAGGTCCAAGTCGCTGGCGTTGGGGATCATCGTGACCTTTTCCGAATCCACGCCCGCCTGCAGAATGCCCTCTTCTATGCCGGGCGACAGGGCGATGACGTGATCGGCCGCACGATAGATCCGGTGGGCCATCTTCCGCATCGCCCAAATGACGGCCGGATTGCGAAGAGCGCCCACGTTGACCAGGGCTTCCGGCCACAAGTCGCGCACCTCGAACACGAACGGCACGCCGAAGTGGCGGCTCAGCGTCATCCCCGCCAAGCCGACGGTCAACGGCGTGTGCGTCGCGAAGACGAGGTTCGGGGGCATCTGCTGTCCGCCCGCCTTCACCGCGGCGCGGGCGAACTGGCAGAACTTGACCATCCGCTTCCAGCCGCCCATCGTGGTGCCCATGTGCGGATCGTTGTACCCGCCATCGACCGACAGCACGCGGATGCCGTCGACCTGGTACTCGCAACTGGCCTGCTTCGGACGGCAGGGAAACTCCGCGTTGTCCACGCCGGAGGTGATCATCGTCACCTCGTGGCCCTTGCCGGCCAGGTAGCGGCCGAACTCGTACGATCTCGTCCCGGTTCGGCCTTTACGGGTTGCGAAATACTGATGAATGTAGAGAATTCTCATAGTGTACGCTCAACAACGATCAAATAGGATTGCACGCGCTACTGGATGAGCATCATCCAGAATCGAATTTGACTTATGACAACAGCGTCCAGCCCATCTGCGTCAACTTGCTTACGGACCCCAAATCTGCTATAATACCATCAGACACGGGGTGACGTATACACACAAAATCCTCGCAGACGCCGGCAGGAGGCCCAATCACAGGATTCCATTGCGGCATCGCCGACCGCCCGGTGGGTCTCATAATCACATTGACGGTGGTGAAATGAGCTCGCCGGCGACCATGGCCCGAGCGTGGATTCTGTCCGGCGCCGCCGTGCTGGCGTTTCTGACCTGCGTCTTTGCCGTGGGCCTGCGCGCCGATCCGGGAGCGCAGGGCCCTGAGACCCCTCTGCCTTCCTTGAATCCGGCGTTTTCCCCCCTGGCCTCGGAGAACCGTCCCTTGCTTGCCGATCGGCTCGTCGCGGCATTCGAGCGGGACTACGCGGTTCACTTTCCGCCGACGGAGGACAGAGTCCTCTGCGACGGCATGACCGTCTATCACTTGCAGCGGGAGCTCCAAGCCTGCGTCGACATGTGGCGGGCGACCGGTTCGCTCGCATACCTTGACCATGCGGCGAATCTGTCGATCCGCGCCATCGAAGAGGCCCGGACGAATCCGCGTCCCCTCCTCTGGCACGACGAGCCGCGAGGCGACTGGCCCTGTTTCTACCTGGACACCGTCGCGGCCGACACCGGGGGCCACAGCCAGCTCTGCGACTTCCAGGGCGCGGCGGGTTTCCTGATGGTGGCGAGGGCCCTCGACGAGCTCGATCGGCCTGCGTCCCGGCAGATTGCCGACTTCGTGGAACGCGAGATCGTCCAGAAGTGGCTCTACTACAAACCCTCGATCACACGACAGAACCTGACCGGTCCGGACAGCGGCAGGTACCTCCTGACCGTCCTGAACACCGGTCGCGCGGTCCGCGAGCACTTTGCCTGTATTTGTCAGGATCTTCATGCCTTGAGATACGATAGCCATCCCTACAGCGATTGGGCAAGTCTGCTGATCCAACT
>JBDKUU010000560.1:0-5336 GCA_039679525.1 Phycisphaerales bacterium
CGCAGATCGACCATGCGGAGGCAATGGCCGGGACATTCCTGGAGGCTGGCCCGGGGCACATGAAACATCGGCCCCTCGTAGAGGTCGACGAACTCGCCCACCGGGACCGTCACGAGCGTCTCGCACCGATGCTGGAACAGGAACAGACCCGTGAGCAGGTCCGTGAAACTGACGCGGTAGCCGATCAGCTCGACGCCGGGGTCCGCAAGGAAATCCTCCCGAGTGGACCACGCGGCGTTGCACGAGGGGCACCGCTCGAACACCATCAACTTGTCCATCTTTCCGCCGTGAATCATCAGTCTCTTCATCGGCAGCCGGCGGAAGCGAATCCAAACAAGCTGGGTGGAAATGGCCTCAGCCGGATAAGAAAAAGGCGTGCGTGAGCAAGGTGCAATCCGTGGAACGACCGGAATGTGTCTCGTGCGGGACTCAGCGATGAGTTATGGGGGAAACCCGAGTTGGATGGCCGCCGCAACGTCGGCTTCCGCCCGCTTGGGCCAGTTGTAGACGAGATTGACGATCTCCCGCACGAAGGCGCACTCGCACCGGGCCGGGCAGGGACGAAGTTCCTCCACGCGAAGGCAGTAGCCGGGACACTTCTCGCCGCCGGTCTGGGGCGAATCGAAGATCGGCCCGGCGTAGAGGTCGGCGAATTCGCTCGCGTGCAGCGCCAGGGTCGCCCCGCAACGATGCTGGAAGAGAAACAGCCCCGCGATCAGTTCGATGAAGTTGACGCGATAACCGATCAAACGGACGCCGGGATCTGCGAGAAAACTCTCCCGAGCGGACCATGCGGCGCCGCACGAAGGGCATCGCGCAAATGTCGTCAGGTTATCGGTGTTTCCGTCGTAGAGCATCAGCCCTCTTATCGGCCGATGAAGAAGGCGAGTTCAGGCGAGTGTGGATGAGAATCGCCTCAATCGGATAAGAGAAAGTCGAACGGAGGCGAGGCCGGGTTCATAAGAATCCGAAAAGAACGGCGTCGCGAGGATCGATTACGTGTTGCGATTCGCCGCGGCCAGTTCCTCGATGGCCGCGAAGATTTCCTGCGGCTCGGCCATCCGACCGACGCCTTCCGTGCCGCAGGCCAGCCGTCCCGCGGCCGGACCGACGATGCGGACGCCCTGGCCGCGAAGGGTCTCGACGTTGCGCCGGACCGCCGGGTTCTCCCACATGCGAGTGTTCATCGCCGGGGCGTACAGCGTGGGAGTCGCCCAGCAGACGCACAGGGTCGTGCTGAGCAGATCGTCGCAGATGCCGTTGGCGGCCTTGCCGAGTATGTCCGCGCTGGCGGGGGCAATCACCACGATCTTCGCCCAATCGGCCAGGGAGATGTGGCTGCTGCTATGGCCCTGGGGGTCGCTCCAGAGGCTCGTGTAAACCGGCGCGGCGGTGACAGCCTCGAAGCTCTTGGGCATGACGAGTTGGCAGGCGCTCTGCGTCATGACCGTGCGGACATGAGCCCCGGCGGCCGTCAGCTTGCTAGCCAGATCCACCGCCTTGTATGCGGCGATCCCGCCCGTGACCCCCAACAGGATATTGACGTCCTTCAGCATCGATAGGCAAAGACGGTGCGCGATGCGCACCGGCATAGGCAGCTCTGAAGTCCTGTGGTCCGGGAACTACAGAATGCGTTTTTCGAACAGGCGATCCATGTCGTCGGTGGAGCGGGTCTCGACCACCTCAGCCTTGGTCGGCCGCACGTACGGCGTCTCATCGATCGTGATCTTGTCCTGGAGGATCTCCTGAACGACGATCTCCATCATGGTCCGGCCCTCGGTGTTGTCGATCAGGGGCCGGGAGCCCTGCAGCAGCTCGAGCATGCGCTTCTGAATCAGCGCGGCCAGCTTGAATCGCCCGCCCACCTTCTTGACAATTTCATCGCTCTTGAGTTCTTCCAGCATATCGTTCTCCAAATACCGATCAATCCAGGCGGTCAATCATCGGGGCATTCCGGATGATCTGAATGATCTCGTTGATCGCCTGTTCGAGGTCATCGTTGATGACCATGTTGTCATAATATTGCCAGGCCGCAGCGATCTCGCTGCCGGCGCCGTCGAGTCGCTTGGCGATAATCTCGCGGCTCTCACGTCCCCTGCTGCTGATCCGGTCCGCCAGCACCTTCGTGCTCGGCGGCAGGATGAACACCATCACCGCCTGCGTGTAGATGGCCTTGACCTGCTTGCCGCCCTGGATGTCGATCTCCAGGATCACGGTCTTGCCGGCGTTCAGGGCCTCCTCGGTCTTGTCCCGCGGCGTACCGTAGAGATTGCCGAAGACCTCGGCGTATTCCAGAAACGCCCCTTCTTCGATCAGCCTGCGGAACTCGTCCCGGGAGACGAAATAGTATTCTCTGCCGTTCTGTTCCCCTCGTCCCGGCGGACGGGTGGTTATCGAGATGCTCAGGTGCGCGTCCAGCCGGGCCACGACCTGTTTGCAGATCGTGCTCTTGCCCACGCCCGAAGGCCCGCTGATGATGATCAGCTTGCCGCGAGCTTCGTTGTTCTGGTCGTCTGCCTGGGCCATCCTGTCTCAAACCAAAGGAATCGTTCTTCCGTCGCCAATAGCTCTTTACGCATCAATCGCCGGCCTGTTCCCCGGCGGTTTCGGTCATTCGATGTTCTGGATCTGCTCCTTCAGCCGTTCGATCAGACACTTGATGTCCACGACGGACCGGGCGATGTCGGCGTCGGCCGCCTTGCTGCCGATCGTGTTCACCTCGCGGAGCATCTCCTGGCTGAGGAAATCCAGCCGCCGTCCGGCCTGCCCATCCTCAGCCTGGCAGATCTGCCGGAACTGCTGAAGGTGCGCGTCCAGCCGGGCGATCTCCTCCGAGATGTCCGACCGATCCGCCAGAATCGCCACTTCGCGGGCCAGGGTCTGCTCGTCGAGCTTGAGCTTGGCCTCGGCCAGCAACTCTTCCACACGCCGCCGCAGCCGCTTTGCGTACTCCAACACCACCGAACCACTCCGCTGGCGGATAATCGCCAGCTCCGCCAGCATGGCGTCGCAGTGCTTCTTGAGGTCGGCCTGGAGGAATCCTCCCTCGGCCTCCCGCATCCGCTGGAGCTTGTCCAGGGCCTGGCCGGTGAGACGAAGCACGAACTCCCGAATCCTGGCGCTGTGCTCTTCGTCCGGCTGGAGCGGCTGAACGATCCCCGGCAACTCCAGCAGTCCCGCCAGATCGATGGCCCCGGTCACGCCGACCGAGGAGCTGACTTCATTCAACTGAGACACGATGGACCGAAGGGCCGCCTCGTCGATCTCGAACAGAGAACTGGCGGAGGCTCCTTTGAGCCGCAGGACGTAGTTCACCGTCCCGCGGGAGAGCCGCTTTCGCAGCTCCTTGTCGACGTCCTCCTCCAGGAAGGTCGCGCCTTCCGCGAGCTTGATGATCGTCTTGAGATACCGGTTGTTGACGGCCTTGATTTCGACGGCATAGGAGACGCCTTCAAGTTCGCCGGTCGCCTCACCATATCCGGTCATGCTGTTCAGCATTATCGTTCACTCTCTAAAAGATATCCGTTCGAGGCGTTTGTCCGCCCTCAGCCCGGATACCGCCGTCATCAACGTTGAATCTTCATCACAACGGCAACCTGCGGCGAACGGACGCGCCGATCCGCCTGCGCCTCCTCCGAGATCGACTCACGGGGAGTCGGCCTTCCCAATCGCGGTTGCCGTCCGCAGGTTACTTGCCGCCGGTTGCGCCGGTGGCAGCGCCCTGGGCGGGCTGACCCGCGTCCGTGGCGCCCGATCCAGCGGGTTGCGGCTGCGCTGCGGGGGCCTCGGTCGCCGGAGCCTGCTGCTGCGGCGCGGCAGCCGGAGCTGCGGGAGCCGGAGCCGGCTGATTGGCCGGGGCCGCCGGAGCGGGCTTCTGCTCCGTAGTCGCCGGGGCGGACTGGGTCGTCGGGGCAGCGGGCTCGCCGTACTCGCTGACGCTCGGGCGGTAGAACCGGGCCAGCAGAACCGCCAAACCCAGGAAGACGACGACCATGCCGATGGTGACCCACGTCAGGAAATCACCGGTCTTGGAGCCCAGCAGGCCACTGGCCATGCCGCCGCCGAATGCGCCGCTCAGTCCGCCGCCCCGCCCCTTCTGGATCAGAACGACCAGAATCAGCAGGACCGACACGATAAAGAACAGGAAGGCCACGAGATTCATCAGGATGCCAACTGCCAACAGCGGTAGTACAGTCATACGAACGCCTCAAAAACGTTTCATTCAGTCACGCCGGCCCAAACAGGCGGCTGTGTCGATTATACCCGATCTTCGCGGCCGGCGCCCAACACGGCGCAGACTCGGCTGCGGGAGCAGCCTCACACCGCAGACTGGATGATCTTCACGAAATCGTCGACCTTCAGGCTGGCGCCGCCAACCAGCAAGCCATCCACGTCTTTCTGGCCCATCAGCTCTTTGGCGTTGCCGGCATTGGCCGAGCCGCCGTAGAGGATGCGAGTCTCCTGGGCCAGCTTCTTATTGAACATCTCCGCCAGCAGGCCGCGGATGAACAGGTGAACTTCCTGGGCCTGTTGCGGGGTGGCGGTCCGGCCCGTGCCGATCGCCCAGACCGGCTCGTAGGCGATGGTCACGGCCGACATCTTGTCGGCGCTCAGACCCGCCAATCCGGTCTTGAGATTCCGGGCGACCACCGCCTCGGTCTGACCGGCGTCGCGCTCCGCGAGCAGCTCGCCCACGCAGAGGATAGGCAGCAGCCCGCCGGCGATCGCGGCGGTCACCTTCTTGCCCACGAACTCGTCCGATTCGCCGAGGACGTGCCGCCGCTCGGAGTGCCCGCACAGAACGTAGGTGCAGCCGATGTCCTTGAGCATCGCCGGGCTGATCTCGCCGGTGAAGGCGCCCTTGGGCTCGACATACAGGTCCTGGGCGCCGACTGCGACGCCGGTGGAGCTGACGGCCTTCACGACGGACTGAAGATACACGAAGGGCGGGATCACGGCGACATCGACCTTGTCATGGGCCAGACCCGAAGCGCCCTTGGCCACTCCCTGCGCCAATTCCACGCTGGAGCGGCTGTCCGTGTTCATTTTCCAGTTGCCGGCTATGAACGGTTTTCTCATTATTCTCTCCTATGTCCTTCAAAGTAGCCAAGATCTTCGGACTTCTACAGCACCTCTTTGGCCCGAGGGAAGCTGCCGAGCACAGAGAGCTGCAGGCAGTGCTCCCGGGCCTCTTCCAGCCCGATCTGCACCCGCTCTTCGGTCCGATGCCCGAGGAAATCCACGAGGAAATGGTATTCCCATTCCCGCTTCTTGCTCGGCCGGGATTCGATATTGGTCAGGTTGATTCCGTGTTTCTTGAACGTCTCCAGCACGTC
>JBDKUU010000561.1:0-11542 GCA_039679525.1 Phycisphaerales bacterium
CGGGCGCCTTCCGGCCCCCCCAGATAGAACCAGTGCTTCAACTGCGAACCGCTCAGGAACGCAGACCTGTCGAGTTCGATGATTCCATAGGCGGCTCCCACGCCCAGAGCCGCGATTATCGAAGGGAAGAACCAGAGGCTCGTATGAATCGATTCCCACAGATTCGAAAGCTTGGCTCTCATGAATCCCTCGCGAGCTTATTGACGTATTCGCCCTCAACGCCGTCCATCGCCTCGATCGAACGTCCTATATCGCGATTCTACGCCTCGCTGCTGTGGTGGAAAGGCAGGATATCACGGATATGGCGGTATTCCCTCGATTCGATATAATGAAGTGCCGATAAGACAACTTAATAGATGAAGGCCCAGACGGAAACCATGGAAGAAACGACCCAACAATCGGTTCAACTGCCCGAGCGTGTTACGCACGTGCGGCTTGATGATAAAGACGTGTACCTGGTCGGCACCGCCCACATTTCCAAAGACAGCGTCGACGACGTCCGCACGACGGTCGAGCAGGTTCACCCCGACGCCATCTGCATCGAGTTGTGCAAGGCCCGGCATCAGGCGATGACGCAGGCCGACAACTGGCGAAAGATGGACATCGTCAAGGTCGTTCGCCAGAAGAAGGCGGTGTTCCTGCTGGCCCAGCTCATCATGAGCTCGTTCTACCGGCGGCTCGGCGAGAAGCTGGGCGTGCAGCCGGGGGCCGAGATGATCGAAGGCATCCGCCAGGCGGAATCGACAGGGGCGCAGCTCGTCCTGGCCGACCGCGACATCGAGATCACGCTCAAACGCGTCTGGGGCTATCTAGGCATTTGGAGCAAGCTCAAGCTGGCCACCCAGCTTATGACCGGCATCTTCGTCCACGAGGAGATCGACGAGAGCATGATCGAGCAGCTCAAGAAGCAGGATCAGCTCGAAGCGGTCATGGCCGAGTTCGCGGGGCAATATCCGGAGATCAAGAGGCGTCTGATCGACGAGCGAGACACGTTCCTGGCCGAGAAGATTCGCACCGCCCCCGGCAAAACGGTCGTCGCGGTCGTCGGGGCCGGCCACGTGGACGGCATCAAGAGCCAGATTCACCAGGAGCATTCGCTCGACGAGCTGACGCAACTGCCGCCGAAATCCATCTGGCCGAAGATCTTCGCGTGGGGCATCCCGCTGCTGATTGTGCTCCTGATTATCCGCGGCTTCGGGCAGGGCACGACGCATGGTTTCCAGAACATCTACATCTGGGTCCTCGTCACCGGCACGCTCGCCGGCGTGGGGGCGGCGCTGGCGCTGGCCCATCCGCTCACGATTCTATCTGCATTCCTCGCCGCTCCCATCACGACGCTTCATCCGCTCCTGGCCGCAGGCTGGGTCGCGGGAATCGTCCAAGTCGCCATCAAGAAGCCCACTGTCAGCGACCTCGAGGAACTGCCCACGGCCATCGGCACCATGAAAGGCTTCTGGCGCAATCCTGTGACTCGCATCCTCCTGGTCGTGGCCCTGGCCAACGTCGGGGCGATGATCGGCGTCTGGGTTGCCGGGGCATGGATCGCCGCCCGCTCGGTCTGAGAAGGGGACCGAATGATCGCATCACTTCTGAACGACCTGGAGCGACGGATCGATCCGCGGGTCGAAGAACGATTGCTCGAACAGTGGAAGGCGTTCGCCGACGGGCGAATCCGCGACGAAGTCTTTTCGCCGAAGAGGCCCAGGCCGTCGCCGCCCGGAGTCGAGTGGCCGCACGTGCTTGTCAACGACGCTCTCAAAGAACCCGAGGCGATGGCCATCCAGCAGTTGGAGATGTGCTCGAAATCACTGGCCGAGGGATCGGGGGCCTTGCTGGCCGTTCGCTGCAATTACGGCACCGCGATTCTGCCCTCTCTGTTCGGGGCCGAGATCTTCGTGATGGACCGGGAGATCGATACGCTGCCCGCCTGTCGGCCGCTGGAAGGCGGAGCCGACGCGGTCAAGCGGCTTCTGGATCGCGGCGTGCCTGATCTGAATGCCGGCCAGGGCGAACTTGTCTTTCGAATGGGCGAGTACTTCGGACAGCTCCTGCGCGAGTATCCCAACCTCTCGCGATACATCTATCTCTACCATCCGGATCTGCAAGGACCCATGAACGTCTGCGAGATGCTCTGGGGCGGCTCGCTCTACGTGGACTTCTATGACAAGCCGGACCTGATCAAGGACTTCCTGTCGCTGATCGTCGAGACGTACATCCGATTCATGAGGCGATGGGAGGAGACCACGCAGGCTGGAGGCATTAGGCCGGAGGCCGGAGGCGCCTACAGCCTACAGTCTACAGCCTCCAGCCTTCACGGCTACTCCGTCCACTGGTCGATGCTCCATCGCGGCCGGATCATGATCCGCGACGACGCGGCGACGAATCTCTCTCCCGCGATGTACGACGAGTTCGTTCGGCCTTACGACCAGCGGCTGCTGAATGAACTGGGCGGCGGGGCGATCCATTTCTGCGGCCGGGGCGATCACTTCATCGAGAAGGTCGCCGGATTGGCGAGGCTCCACGCGATCAACACGACGCAGCCTGCCCTCAACGACATGGAGAGGATCCTTCGCCACACGGTGGATCGAGGGATCAACCTGCTCGGCCTGGAGCGGGAAGCTGCGGAGCAGGCCATCAGTCGGGGTAGACCGCTTCGCGGTCGGGTTCAGTGCTGGTGAGGTTCCGCTTTCAACTGTGTACGGGGGCCCTTACCGCGTGTACATCTCGACGACCTTGGGCAGATCGATCTCGAACGGAAGTCGGATCTCGCCCGGCGCCGGCAGGCGAACGACCGCCGTCTTGAGATTGTCGTTGTCGACGTTAAGCCATTCCGGAACTACGCTGGCCACGTCGTTCGACGACTCGATGGACGCGCGAACGAATTCCTCGCTTCCTGCCTTGACGGTGATCACATCGCCCGCTTTGACCTGAGAGGCGGGGTAATCCACCTTGTGTCCGTTGATCCGGAAATGGCCGTGCGAGACCATCTGCCGGGCCTGCCAGATCGTCCGGGCCCAGTGAGCCCGCCGAATGACGTTGTCGAACCGGGTCTCCAGGATCTGGTGCAGCGTGTTCGTGGTCGCGCCGGGGGTCTTCTGTGCCTCCTGGATGTACCGCGCGAACTGTCGCTCGCGGACGTTGTAGTAGGACGCCAGCTTCTGTTTCTCCGTCAATCGTTCGCCGTAGAGGCTCGAATGCCGCCTCGCTCGCGTGTGCATGCCGGGCCGCCTGTCGCGGCGCAGATTCGTGTGCTTGTTGGTCTCGGAGACCGGCGAACCCAGCCGCCGGGTCAATCTCACCTTCGGACCGTGATACGTTCCCATCGTGTATCCTTCATCAACTGCCGATTCTCGCTTGAAGCCTGTCGCTTAGACTCTCTACGCGGCCTTGAGGCGGTTGTTTGAAGGCGTCCGTTGGGGCAGGCGTCGCTATTCGATCCGGCCGAGCAGTCGCAGCATGCCGTCGAGAATGGTGATGGGGTGGGGCGGGCAGCCCGGGACGTAGAGATCGATAGGGACGATCTCGCCGGCGCCTTTGCCGGCTTCGGGATTCCCAGCGAACGCGCCGCCGGAGATGGCGCACGCGCCGACTGCGATGACCAGCTTGGGCGAGGCGACGGCCTCGTAGGTCTTCTTGAGGGCCAGCTCCATGTTGTGGGGGACGGGACCCGTGATCAGCAGACCGTCGGCGTGGCGGGGCGAGGCGACGAACTGGATGCCGAACCGGCCGAGATCGAAAACGACGGTGCCGAGCACGTTCGTGTCGGCCTCGCAGGCGTTGCAGCCGCCGGCGCTGACCTCGCGGAGTCTGAGGGAGCGGCCGAAGAGCCGGCGGGCTTCGCCGTCAAGAGCTTTGGCCACGGCGTAGGTGCGGTCGTCCGCGAGGAGAGCGTTGCGTTCGCGGGTCGCCATCCGGTATTCGGACGTGAACTCGATGGCCTTCGTCGGGCAGGCGTCCGTGCAATCCGTGCAGAACAGGCACCGTCCGAGGTCGACGCTCACGGCGTTGCCTTTGCGGGCGATCGCCCCGGTCGGGCAGGCGTCGACGCACGCTTTGCAGCCGGCCTGGCACTTGGCCGGGTCGCACGCGGGCCGGCCTCTGAACATGCGGGGAAGGGTCGGGGGCTTGTCGGGGAAACCCACCGTTCGAAACCCTTGCTTCCATCGTGCCTGCAGGATTCTCAACATGACGAGTACCTCAATGAAAATCCGAAGCTCGAAATCCGAAATTCGAAGCAAATCCAAATGTCTCAAACCCAAATGACCGAAACGCTGTCGCCGTCCGGGTGATCCGTTTTGGATTTTGAGTTTTGGTCATTTGTATTTGTTTCGAATTTCGAGCTTCGGATTTCGAACTTGCTTTCAAAGATCATGTCCGCAATAGGACAAATTGAAACTCTTGTTGCACAGCGGGAAGTCGGAGATCTGCTGATTGCGCAGGGCCATCGCCAGTCCGAACCAGTTGTGGAAGGACGGATCGACGATCTTATAATGCCGGAGCCGGCCTTGCGCGTCGGTGACAGCGGTGTGACAGATCTCGCCCCGCCAGCCCTCGACAAGAGACACCGCCAGTGATTCGCCCGCCGGAGCAGGGACTTTCTCCTGGACGGAGCCCGCCGGCAGGGCCCGGGCCTCATCCGTGATGAACTCCACGGACTTCTCGACCTCGAACCACCGGACGTAGGCCCTCGCGGCGACGTCGCCCGTGTGCCACGTGACGGAGGGCAAGGGATGGGAGTGATAGCCCCCCCAGGGCAGATCACTCCGCACGTCGACGTTGACTCCGCTGGCGCGTCCGGCCGGACCGACGAGTCCGAGCCGGTCCGCATCCTGCCGGGTGACGCAACCCGTCCCGTCGAATCGGGACATCACCGAAGGCGTCTCCCAGAGCAGGTCCACCGCATTGTGGGTGTCGTCGAATGTTCGTCGCAGGCGGTCCAGAAGCTCGTCGACAGTCTGTTGGTTCGGGTCGAATCGAACGCCGCCGGGCCGGACGAGATTCCGCCCGAACCGGTTGCCGCACAGCAGGGCGGTTATATTCAGATAATCGCCGCGGAGCCGTCCGCAATAGGAAGCGGTGGGCAGGAAGCCGACGTCGTTGGCCAACATGCCCAGGTCGCCCGTGTGATTGGCGAGCCGCTCCAATTCCAGCGCGATCGCTCGGATCGAATGGGCCCGCGGCGTGGCCGTGACGCTGCCGAGTCCCTCCATGACCGAGGCATAGGCCGTGGTGTGCCCGATGGTCGTGTCGCCTGCGAGGGTCTCCATGAGATGGGCCGTACGCGAGTTCGGGCCGTTCACAAGGGCCCGCTCGATGCCGCGATGCTGATAGCCCAGCTCGATCTCGAGGTGAAACACCTCCTCGCCGTGGCATTGAAACCGGAAGTGTCCCGGCTCGATGATCCCGGCGTGGACCGGGCCGACCGCGACTTCATGGACTTCCTCGCCTTCCACGCGGAAGTAATCTGTCACGCACGGCTCGATCTGCGAGCGGCTGCGGCCCCAGGCGTCCCGGCCCGTGTACGACGGATGAAATCGGATGGGCTTGAGCCAGGGATGTCCCTGCGGCACGATCCCCCATTGCTCGGCGATCTCCCGCTCGAACCAGTGGGCCTGCGGGACTTCCGGCGTCAGCGAGGGATACGTGTCGCGGACCCGGGCCCGGCAGACCGACATCGTCGCCTGCTGGTCGTTCGTCAGCACGGCCACCAGGACGATCTGATCGCCGTCGGGGATTCCGAAGAGCGAAGAGATTCGTCTGCCCTTGTGGACCCGTTCGATCACCGCGGAGCGAAACTCGGGCACGCCCAGCTCGGGGACATTCTTCCAGGGCATCGCCTGGCCGTTGTGGATTTGCGGCAGCGTCGTCGTCATTGGGCCGATCCTCCGAGCAGTAGTGCGGCGCTGTTCAGCTTCTCCAGGAGCGGGGCGGGCAGATACACGCCCAGCGTCAGCGCCACGATCGCAAACGCCAGCGGCGGCAGGACGGTTGTCCACGGCTCGCGGGTGCGGCTCTCCTCGGACTTGCCCAACGCCATCTTCAGGACGATGGCCGACATGCCGACGAAGACCACGAGCAGGAACAGGCTGTAGAGCCCTGCGACGATCCATCGGCCCTGCTCGACCGTCGCCCGCAGGATCGTGAACTCGCTGATGAACGTCCCGAACGGCGGCGAGCCCGTGATGGCGAGGAAACCCGCCACCCACAGGACGCCGGAGACCGGCAGGACGCGGCAGGCTCCCTGGATCTTTGCGGTGTCTTTCGTGTGGAATCGGGCCAGGAGGTTGCCCGCCGTGAGGAACAGCATCGCCTTGACGACGGAATGATTGACCGCGTGGAGGAAGGACCCGAACAGCCCGAGGCCGCCCAGGCCGACGCCCACGGCGAGAATGCCCATGTGCTCGACGCTGGAGTAGGCCAGCATGCGTTTGTAGTCGGCCTGTCGCAGGATGAAGACGCCCGCCAGGCCCATGGACACCAGGCCGAAGAGGACGAGCAGATCGCCTCCGAAAGCAGCCATTCCCGCGGCGGTGCAAACCTGTTGTACTCGCAGAATGCCGAGGAACGCACAGTTGAGCAGGGCCCCCGAGAGCAGCGCCGAGACCGGCGACGGCGCCTCGCTATGGGCGTCGGGCAGCCACGTGTGCAACGGCGCCAGGCCCATCTTGGTCCCGTAGCCGACGAGCATGAAGATGAAGGCCGTCGACAGCCACTTGTGGTTCAGCGTGTCTGCCTGGCTGAGAAGGGCCGTGAGCGTCAGGTCCTGCGGCTCATCCTCCATGGCCATCAGGATGAAGAAAATGCCCAGCAGCGCCATAGCGATGCCGACCGAGCACAGGATCAGGTACTTCCAGGCGGCTTCCAGCGACCGGCGGCTCCGGTGGAAGTAGATCAGCGGAGCGCTGGCCAGCGTCGTCGCCTCGATCGCCACCCACTGCAGGGCCAGATGCCGGCTGATGATCGCCAGGCTCATCGTGGCCAGCAGCAGGAGCAGGCTGCCGGTGAAGACGGATTCGGGCTCGTTCCTGATGAGGCTTCCGTCCGTGAGATCGGGCTGCGGCGCGACGGGCTCGCGGGCCAGATAGCCGAAGGCGTACACCGTGGCCCCGAGGAAGAGCGAACTCGTCAGAACCAGGAAGATCGCGCTGAGGGCGTCCAGTCCGATCCAATTGCCCAGCGGCGCGGTTTCGGACGACGCGGAAAAGGCCAGAACCGACAGGATCAGGTGAACCGTCGCTGCCGCGATCCAAATCGGCCGTCGGATGCGGTGCGAGCGGATCAGATACGATGCGACGCCGGCGGCCGCGGGAACCAGGATGATGAACCACAGAAGCATTATGCGCTTTCCTCCCCGGCGGCCGCGGCGGATTCCGACAGGTCGGACAACTCCGTCAGCTTGTCGACGTCCATGTGCTCGAACTCACGA
The DNA here is from genome assembly GCA_039679525.1 of Phycisphaerales bacterium. Classification (GTDB taxonomy): domain Bacteria; phylum Planctomycetota; class Phycisphaerae; order Sedimentisphaerales; family Anaerobacaceae; genus PLanc-01. Next base: position 7,427 of record JBDKUU010000561.1, read on the forward strand.
TCCAGATGAAACAGGAGATTGCCCATGAGGAACACGCCCACGAAGACGTCCAGCAGGATGCCGAGCTCGACGATGAAGGGGAAATCCAGGCTCATGCCGACGCCGACGCCGTACACGCCGTTCTCCAGGACGAGGTAGGCCAGCGACTGCGTGATCGCCTTGCGTCGCGTGACCAGGATGAACAGGCCCACGAACACCAGGAAGAAGGAGCTGATCATCAGGACCGCCGGGATCTCGCCCTGCGTCAAATGCATGCGGGCCGTCACCCAAACCGCCAGGGCCAGCAGGCCGGTGCCGCAGAGCAGGGAGGAGCCGAACCCGACGAACGGCTCGATCTCCCGGCGAATCTCGGAATTCCTCAGGCAGATTCGCATCAGCCACGGCAGCAGGATCCCCTTGGAGGCGATCGTGCTGATGCTCAGAATCCAGATGGCCGCACTGAGGTCGTCCACCGATCGGATCAGCGGGAGGATTCCCAGCAGGAAGCCCTGGGCCGCGACCACTCGGACCGCGACGTGCAGCCGGCTCGATCCGAGCAGGAACAGACACGACAATATCAATAGGACGGAAATGATGTGCATGGTTTAATCCATCAATTTCACGATCAACGCGATGATGCTCAAAGCCGTCGAGCCGATCAGGATCTTGGGCACCTGATACAGCCGCAGCCTGGCCAGGATCGACTCGACGACTCCGACGAGGATGGCGACGATCCCGATTCCGAGCAGGAACATCGGAACCTGCGTCCACACCGGCAACGACGCCATGGGGACCAGGAGGTTCACCACGAGGGCCGCGAACACCCACAGCTTCAGCGACGCGCCATACAGGATGTAAGCGAAGTCCGGCCCGCTATAGTCGAGCACCATGACTTCGTGGATCATGGTCAGTTCCAGGTGCGTGTTCGGGTCGTCGATCGGGATGCGCGAGTTCTCCGTGAGCAAGAGGACGAACCACGAGAAGGCCACCAGGATCAGGAGGATGCCGGACGTGTGCCACGTGGTCGCCGAGAGGCCTGCCATGATGTTCGAGAGGCCCAGGGTTCCCGACTGGAGCACCAGGACCAGCATGCCCAGGAAGAACGACGGTTCGGCCAGCGCCCCGAACTGGACCTCGCGGCTGGCGCCCATGCCCTCGAACGCCGAGCCTGTGTCCAGGGCCGCCAGCACCGTGACGAAACGGCCCAGGCCCAGAAGGTAGGCCAGCAGGATGATGTCCCCGGCGAAGGCCCCCGGCGCCCGCAGGCCGCCCCAGGGCAGCAGCACGGTGCACAGGATCAGACACGCCAGCGACACGGACGGCGCGACGCGAGTCACGAGACTGGTCGAGCGGCTGTAGACAGAGCCTTTTCGCACCAGCTTGAACAAATCGAAATAGAGCTGCAGGAGCGGCTGCCCCTGGCGTCCGGCGAACTTCGCCTTGACCCGGTTGATGATCCCGAGCATCAGGGGAGCGAGAATCCATGCGGCCAGAGGAAGCGCCCAATGTGTCACGGTCATGATCGGCCTCCGGCTTTCCAGATCAGCAGCAGAATCAAAACGATTGCGATGTAAAGAAGGTAGCCGTGCACCCGTCCGTGCTGCATTCGTCGGATGGGGGCCACGCCTCGGTCGATCGCGCGGAACAGCGGCGCGAACAACCACTCGCGTGCCGCGTCCGGCGTGCGGGTCGCGAACGTCGCGCCCCTGGGGAAGAACCCCTGCGGCAGGCTGCCCGGCGTCCGCGTCCCGAGCAGGAGTCTGAACAAGTGAGTCAAAGGCTGGGCGAACGACGTGGCCGTGTACTGAATCCGGGCCGTCGGCCGCGCGTAGCCGCAATCCCAGGTCCCGGTGACGGCTTCCTCGCGTCCTCGCGGCAGATGCCGTCGGATCAGGAACAGACCCGTCACGAGGATGAGCAGGCCCGCCGATGCCGAGACGATGCCGGTCAGACTCGCGACTACGCTGGAGGGTTTCAGGGGCGACTTCGTGTCTGCCGACGCTTCATTCGCATAGAGCGAGAACCATCGCCAGGGTTCGCCCGCCGGCACTGCCTGAATGCCCGGATCCGTTGTCTGGGCGGTCGCCATCACGCGTACGGCCGGCAGGGCCGTCCTCAACGCCGCCGGAGCCAGCAAGCCGATTCCCAAACACACGGCCGCCAGCACGGCCATCGGCCATCGCATCGCAGCGCCGGCTTCATGAGCTTCAGTCGCCCGGTCGGTTCGCGGCTCGCCGAGGAACAGGATTCCGAACGCCTTGGTAAAGCAGGCGGCCGCCAGGCCTCCGATCATCGCCAGTCCGCCGGTGACCAGGATCGCCAGGACGAGCGTTTCCGTTGCACCGGCCCGGACGCCGCTGAAGCCCGCGACGTAAATGAGAAACTCGCTGACGAATCCATTGAAGGGCGGCAGGCCGGAGATCGCCGCACAGGCGACCAGGAAGGTCATGCCCGTCCATTTCATCGTTTTGAACAGCCCGCCGAGCTGGTTCATGTCCCGCGTGCCGGTGGCGTGGACGATGGCTCCGGCCCCGAAGAACAGCAGGCTCTTGAAGATCGCGTGGTTGAGCACGTGAAGGATTGCGCCGCCGAAGCCCAGCAGGACCAGGCCGTTCTGATGCCACGTGAGCCCCAGGATTCCCGTCCCGATGCCCAGAGTGATGACGCCGATGTTCTCGACGCTGCAGTAGGCCAGGAGTCGCTTGATGTCGTTCTGGGCCAGGGCCAGGATCACGCCGAGCAGGCCGGAGACCAGGCCGATGACCACGAGGGCCCAGCCCCACGCGCCGTGAGGCGTGCCCAGCAGCGTGAGGGCCCGAAGCAGGCCATAGATGCCGGTCTTGATCATGACGCCGGACATCAGGGCCGACACATGGCTGGGCGCGGCCGGATGGGCTTCGGGAAGCCAGACGTGCATGGGAATGAAGCCCGCCTTGGAGCCGAATCCGATTGTGGCCAAGGCGAACAGGACGCCGGCCATCGCGGGGGCGAGCTTCGCGGCGGCCATCGCGTCGAAGTCGAGCGAGCCGGCCTGCCGACCCAGCAGGGCGAAGAACACCAGCAGTCCGCCGGTGCCGATGTGGGTGGCGATCAGGTAGATCCAGCCTGCCTCTCGCACGTGGGCATGCTCATCATCGAAAACAACGAGGAAGAACGAGCTGATGGCCATGATCTCCCAGACGACCAGGAACAGCAGGCCGTTGCGGGCCGCCATCAGCAGGAGCATGCTGGCGATCAGGACGTTGCAGAAGAACAGCACCGAACCGAGCGACTTCTTCTCGTGGGCCAGATACTCGCAGCCGTACAACGCCGCCAGCGGGGAAATCAGCAGGATCGGCAGGCAGAAGAAGGCCGACAGCCCGTCCAGACCCACGACCAGAGATCCGCCGGGCATGCTCCAGGCGATCCGCAGCGGGTCGGGCGCATGGCCGAGCAGAGTGTCGACGACCGGCATCAGGGCCATGCCGCAGCCTGCCCAGACGCCCAGCGTAGCCACCCAGGAGGCCGCCCGGGACCGGCCCAGCAAGACGGCGACCGCTCCCGAAAACAACAAAAGGATACAACCCGAAATGAACAGTTCCATCAATGGTCCTTCATGATCCCTGCGGCAGGCGGGCTTCCGTCTTGGCCAGGGTGCTCAGAATCGCGTCGCGAGAGGCCTGTCCGAGGATCGCCTGCTTGAATTCCGGGGCGTGCAGACAGAAGGACAGTCGGGCCAGGACGCGGAGATGCGTGCGGACGTTGGGGGAAATCAACAGGAACAGGGCATATACCGGTTTGCCGTCCAGGGCGCCGTAGTCGATCGGCGTCTCCAGGAACGACAGAGAAAGGATCGGCTGGGTGATGTATCCGACCAGCGAGCCCCGGGCGTGCGGAATGGCGATGTGGTCGCCGATGCCTGTCGAGGCCAGTTCCTCCCGGGCCAGGAACATCTGAAACAGAGGGCTCGACACGCTGTCGTCCACGCCCTTGACCATGCTCAGGGCGTTCTTGAGAACGTCTTTCTTGGTGGCGCCGCCGATGCGGTAGAACACGCCGCCTCGGGTGAGCATGTCGAGCAGCGAGGCGTCCTGGTAGTCGTCCGCGTCCTGGGCCGTGTCCGGCAGGGGACCGAGCCCATCGCGGATCACCAGGTTG
>JBDKUU010000562.1:0-6482 GCA_039679525.1 Phycisphaerales bacterium
GATCTTCAACACACCGAAGCATCCACTGGCAGTATTGCGAGCCAGCGTCTACGGCATGACTGCGCCGTGGAATCTGGCGATCTCTGCGGCTCTCGGCATCTGGATGATGGCGGTTCCCGACGTCCTCGGCAACCAGAGCTGGGTGGCGGACGTGGATCATCTCGCAGGCGCCTTGATCGCCGTGGTTTCCGTCATTGCGTTCGCGGAACCCATCCGCACGATTCGCTTCCTGATCGTTCCCCTGGGCCTGCTGATCGCAGGGGCTCCGTTCCTCGTGTCGCAAGCCGCCGTGGCAGGCTGGATCAACGACTGCGTCATAGGACTCGCGGCGGTCGTCTTGTGCATTCGTCGAGGGCCGATCAAGGAGTCCTTCGGCTCGTGGGATCGGTGGATCAAATAGGTCGATCGCCGCAACCCTGATGAGAGACTTCGCAGGACGACATGGGAGGGACCCTGATCATCGCCTTCTACTACTCGCAGGGAGTCTCCTGGCCGGCCCTGGCGGTCGCGGCGGTGTTCCTGGCGATGTTGTTCGGCATCAAGGCGCTGGGCATCATCGGGACGACGATCTATATTCTCCTGGGGTTGGCGTTCGTGCTGGCCTTCATGAGTTCCGGCGTACATCCCACCGTCGCGGGCGTCATTCTCGGGTTGATGGTTCCCGCAAGCTCCTGTTTCTCGGGCGAGGACTTCGAGAAGAACGTCCGCGAACTCCTGGAGCGGCTCAAGACGCTCGGAGAACAGCAAACCCGCATTGACGACCTGGACTTAGAGACGCAACGCGACGTGTTGATCGGCCAGATCGACGAACTGGCCACAGGCACGGAGTCCTCGATCAGATGAAGACGAAGTCCATCGGACACAAGATCTGGGCCATTCCCGAGGGGTATATCCCGGCGTGGAGCCATGGGCCCGAGCCGGAGATGGTGAGCCACGAGGCGTTCTGCATCCTCAACGCCACGGACAAGGACGCCCATGTGGACGTGACGATCTACTACGCGGACCGGGAGCCGGTGGGGCCGTACCGCATGGTCGTGAAGGCCCGTCGCGTCGAGCACTTCCGATTCAACAATCTCGATCAGCCCGAGAAGATCCCCCATGGAACGACGTACGCGTCCGTGATCGAGTCGGATGTGCCGATCGTCGTGCAGCACACCCGGCTGGATTCCCGCCAGGCGGAGAATGCGCTGCTTTCCACCATGGCGTTCGGGGTCGATTGATGGAGAGGAGAGGCGGAATGAACGGAGGACATGCCGGTCCTCAGATCTTATCGCTCATCGAGCCGGACCTGGAGCGAGTGCGTGCGGCTCTGCGCGAGCTGTGGATCGATGCGCCCCAATCCGTCCAACCCCTGATCCAGGAAGGGGCGATGGACAAGGGCAAGCTGCTGCGTCCGGCGCTCTTGCTGCTGTCGGGTGGACTGTTCGGCGCCGTCACCATCGACCATATCCATGCGTCGGCCGTTCTCGAACTGGTCCACACCGCCAGCCTCCTGCACGACGACGTGCTCGACCAGGGCTGTCTTCGCCGGGGCGTGCCCACGGTGAACCGCCGGCGGGGCAATCGTGCGGCGGTGCTCCTGGGCGACATGGTGCTGGCCAAGGCGTTCGAATTGACTGCACGCCTGGATCCGGACCTGCGGGCGGCGCTGGCCCGGATGGTGCAGCAGACCTGCGACGGGGAGATCGATCAGACTTCGAATGCCGGCGATTTCGAGATCACCGAGCGGGAGTACCTGCGCATGCTGAGCCGCAAGACCGCGGCGCTGTTCCGAGGCGCGTGTTATCTGGGAGCCCGGCTGGCCGGCGCCGGCGCGAGCGAATACCGTGCGGTCAGTCGCTTCGGATACAACGCGGGCATGGCGTACCAGATCACGGACGACCTCCTCGACATCACCGGCGATTGCGCGGTTCTCCGCAAGACGTTGGGGACCGACGTGCATAAAGCCAAGATGACGCTGCCGGTGATCCATTCCCTGCGCACGGCGACCGGCTTGGAACGGGCGGCTTTCCTGAGCAGGCTCGCGACCCGTTCCCCGAGCTCGTCTCAACTGGTCTTGACCCTGGAAGAGACCGGCAGCGTTGACTATGCGCGGGCCCAGATCGGTCGATATCTGGACCGAGCCGCTTTCGCTCTCCGGGACATCCCCAGGACGCCCATGAAGGCCGCGTTGATCGCTTTTTCAAGGAACTGCTGCGATGCCGCGAAATCTCTCCCTCTCGAACGGTCGGCTGCTGGTCAACTTTGACGGCGAGTACTATCTTCGCGATCTGTACTGGCCTCATGTGGGTCAGGAGAACCACACCGCGGGGCACCCCTTCCGGTTCGGATGCTTTGTCGACGGCCATTTCTCATGGGTGGCCGATCCAGAGTGGGAGCGAGAGATCTGCTACGCCGAAGACACGCTCGCGGGTCGCGTCACGATGCGAAACCGCGATCATTCCATTACGCTGACGTGTTGCGATGTGGTGGATTTCCACGAGGATCTGTTCATGCGGCTCATCGAAGTGCATGACGACCGGCCCGCCACGGAGTTCGGCGCCGGCTCGCGGGAAGTGCGTCTGTTCTTCTGCCACGATTTCCACATCTACGGGATCGACCTGGGCGACACCGCCTATTACGAGCCCGAACGACACGCCGTATTCCACTACAAAGGCGAGCGGTGGTTCATGATCGACACCGGCAAAGAGAGCGGCGACCAGTGGACGTATGGCGTCGATCAGTGGGCGGTGGGCAAGAAAGAAACCGACGGCAAGGAGGGTACGTGGCGGGATGCCGAAGATGGAGAACTGTCGGGCAACGCCATCGCCCAGGGCAGCGTCGATTCCGTCGTGGCGCTGCATCTGAACGTTCCTCGCGGCGGATGCGCCGCCGGGTGCTATTGGATTGCCGTGGGCGGCAGTTTTCAGGATGTCGCCGCCATCAGCAGGGCCGTACGTCAGAAGACGCCTCCCGTGTTCCTGGATCGCACGAGATCCTATTGGCGGCTGTGGGTTCACAAGGAAAAAGCGGAAGAGGCCCAGTTGCCGGCCGCGTTCACGTCCTTGTACCGCCGCTCGCTCCTGATCGTTCGGGCCCATATCGACGACGGCGGGGGCGTCGTCGCCGCGACGGACTTCGACACCGCCCAGTTCGCGAGGGACACCTACGCCTATGTCTGGCCGCGAGACGGGTCGTTGGCGGCGGCCGCGCTGATCAACGCGGGGTATTCCCACGCGCCGGAGGCATTCTTTGAATTCTGTCATTCGGTGATTACGCCGGAAGGGTACATGCTGCACAAGTTCAATCCCGACAAGTCTCTCGCGTCGAGCTGGCATGGCTGGTCCTATCTGGGCAAGAAGACCCTTCCGGTTCAGGAGGACGAAACCGCCCTGGTCCTCTGGGCCCTTCGTCTCTATTTCGAGCGATTCCACGACGTGGAGTTCATCAAGCCGTTGTATCGGGGGCTGGTTGTCCGCGCGGCCAACTGGATGGCCGAGTTTGTCGACGCGGAAGGGCTTTGCCTTCCATCCTGGGATCTCTGGGAGGAGCGGCATGGCGTGCACGCCTGGACCGTCGGATCCGTGTGGGCCGGTCTGCAGGCGGCCGCGGGGTTCGCTGAGGACTTCGGAGAGGAGGACCTGGCGGCCCGCTACCGCGAGTCGGCCGGTCGCATGAAAAAGGCGGCATCGCAGAGACTGTGGGACGACCGGACCCAGCGGTTCGCGCGCACGGTGACGACGGACGGCAATGGAGACCGATCGTTGGACCAGGTTCTGGATGCGTCGCTGGCAGGGCTCTGGTACTTCGGCATGTTCGACGCCGCGGACGGTCGAATCGCCGCGACGATGGACGCCATCCGAAAACGGCTGTGGGTGCAGTCGCCCGTCGGAGGCCTGGCCCGCTACGAGAACGATCACTACTATCAGATCAGCCCCGACAAGGATCTCATCGCGGGAAATCCCTGGTTCGTCTGCACTCTCTGGCTGGCCCAGTGGTATGTCCGGAAAGCCGCGAAATCCGAGGACATGGAAGCGGCCGCTGAGATCATGAGGTGGGCCGTGTCCCACACGCTTCCGAACGGTCTGATGGCGGAGCAGATTCACCCATTCACCCGCGAGCCGTTGTCCGCGTGTCCTCTGACCTGGAGCCATGCCACCTTCGTTCACGCGGTTCAGGAATATGTGGCGAAATGTCACGGACTGCACGTCGGCCCCGGTCGTCTGCAGGATTGACAGCCGCCTCCTATCCGCAAAATTAATGACATCCTCATGCCGGCGATGATCAGTATGGGGTCACTGAAGATCACGTTTCTCGCAGCTGGGGCGTCACTGCGCCGCAGTCATGGAAAGGAAGGGACACTATGAGTCGTTGGATCGAAGACGCGGGGCGTTCCCGCAGGAACATCGTCCTTGGGATCTTGGGCGTAATTATGAGCGCCGCCGTTCCGAGTCTGGCGCAAGGGAGCAAGCAGACCGCCCAGGCGCTCTCGGAAGCGTTTGCCGCAACCGCGAAATCCGCGATGCCCGCGGTGGTCTCGATCACCGTCGAGAAGACCGTGGAAACGGCGGGCGTCGTGGGGTCCAGTGATGAGGGCCAGCTCAACAATCCCCTCGGCCCGTTCGGCGAGGACTTTCTGAGGAAGTTCTTCGGTGGCCAGTTGCCCCAGATGCGCGCTCCGCGGAAGTACCTCGAGCGGGGACAGGGGTCGGGGTTCATCATCAGCAAGGATGGCTACATCCTGACGAATAACCACGTGGTCGGCGACGTGGACAAGATCACCGTGCAACTCAAGGACGGCCGCTCCTTCACCAACGCCAAGGTGATCGGGACGGATCCGGATTCAGAGGTGGCCCTGATCAAGCTCGAGGGCGACAACTTCCCCGTGCTGCCTTTGGGCGACTCGGACAAGCTGGAGGTCGGCGACTGGGTGGTCGCCGTCGGCAATCCCTTCGGCCTGCTGGAAACCGTGACGGTGGGAGTGGTCAGCGCCTTGGGACGGAGCAACGTCCACATCACCGCCTATGAAGATTTCATTCAGACCGACGCCGCGATCAACCCCGGCAACTCGGGCGGCCCGCTCATCAATCTGGACGGCCAGGCCATCGGAATCAACACGGCGATCGCCAGCGAGAGCGGCGGCTACATGGGCATCGGCTTCGCCATCCCGATCAATATGGCGAAGGCGATTGCGGAACAACTGAGGAAGACCGGAAAGGTCGTTCGCGGATACCTCGGTTTGTACGGCCAGGACATCACACAGGATATGGCCAATCTTCTGAGTCTGCCCAAGCCGCAGGGGGTCCTGGTCGCCCAGGTCGAGCAGGGATCGCCCGCGGCCAAGGCCGGAGTCAAAGAAGGGGACGTGATCCTCGAGATGAACGGCAAAGCCATAGAGTCCTATGACACGTTCAGAAATCAAGTCGCCATGATGAAGCCCGGCGAGGAGCTGAAATTGAGCGTCTCTCGCGAAGGCAAGACCATGCCGCTCACGGTCACGCTCGGCGAGAGACCGACGGAACGCCAGGCCAAGGGAAAGCAGCCGCCGCAACAGTCGCAGGAGGAATCGCAGCAGAAGCTGGGCGTCCAGGTCACGGATCTCACTCCGGACATCGCGCAGGAACTGGGCTATCAAAATGTCCAGGGAGTCGTGGTCGCTCGCGTCCTCGCGGGCAGTCCCGCGGACAACGCCGGCCTTCAGGCAGGAGACCTCATCCTGCGGGTGGACAAGCAGACGGTCGCGAACACCAACCAGTTCGTCCAGGCCATGAAGGCCGCGGCGGGCAAAGGCAAGGTGCTCCTGCTCGTCAAGCGGGGCGAGGTGTCCCAGTTCGCCGTGATCGACTTGGGGCAGAAGTAGTAGACTTCTGCGATGCGGAACGAATCCCGAGTTTCTCACAGGAATGACGCCGATGAATGACACGCTCTGGCCGCTGGCCGTGTATGGGATCGCGGTTCTGTTCCTGGTCGCAGGAATGATCGTGACGTCCTATGTCCTCGGCCAGCGGCACAGCGGCCGGGACACCGGCCAGCCCTATGAGTCCGGCAGTCCCCCGACCGGCTCGGCACGCGTCCGTTTCTCCATCGACTTCTACCTGCTGGCGATGTTCTTCGTCATCTTCGATGTGGAATCGGTCTTTCTGTTTACCTGGGCGATCGCCTGGCGGGAACTGGGGTGGCCCGGCTACATCGAAGTGGTGGTCTTCATCGGGATTCTGCTGGCCGCCTTGGTGTACCTGTGGCGGCTCGGCGCCCTGGACTGGGGGACCGTCCGCTACCTGAAGAACGCCAGGCAGGGCAAGGGGGCCGATCATGTCTGACGCGAACCGCGCGATCGATCGAGACTCTACGGCAAACGCCCGCGAAGACTCGATCGACAGGGCGTTGAGACACAGCGTTGTTTTCGCACGTCTGCAAAGTCTGGTGGCCTGGGCCCGCAAGAACTCGACCTGGCCCTTTAACTTCGGCCTATCCTGCTGCTACGTCGAAATGGCGACAAGCCT
>JBDKUU010000563.1:0-6847 GCA_039679525.1 Phycisphaerales bacterium
CCCACTGTCTCACGGTCATTCACTCTTCATAAATCCGAACGCCAACGAGACTCTGGCAATCCGGATTGTTCTTTGGTATGCTGGGGACCCGGTGGACCCCTGACCGACAGGGTTCCGGTACGATGAACCAAAACGAAAAAGGAGGAAACATGAGTGCGAGAAGTGTGTTCCTGGTTGTGGTCGGAGCCCTGGCCCTCTGTGCGGGCACGGCGTCCTCGCAGCAGACGCTCGGCAGTTTCGTGACGGACGGGGGCTACGATTGGATCATCGGCCGGTGGGTCGCCGCGGACGATGAGAACAAGCCCGAGATCACGTACAAATGGGTCCTGGACAAGCATGCGGCGCTGATGGAAGTGAAGATGGGCGAATTCAAGTTGCGAGGCATCGTCATGCTCTCGCCGGAGACCGGCGAAGTCACCGAAGTCGCGGCCGACAACAGGGGCGGCACCTGGAAGGGCGACTGGACGGACGATTCCGGCGATCTCGTCTATCGCTTGCAGCAGACGGACGCGAACGGAGAAGTGAACAAGGCTGAGGTGGTTCATTCCAAGGTGGACGCCGACACGATCACGGTCGCGTTGTACGGCGTCGACGGCAGCGGCGCCCGCAATTCCGAGGCAATGAGCAAGGTCACCTACAAGCGTCAGTCTGCGGCCTCGGCGGTCCCGGCGGCAGTGACGACCCAGGCCGGTCGGTCGACCGAGTACCAGAAACTGGGCGACCTCGTCGCGCAAGGCGGCTACGACTGGATGCTCGGCAAATGGCTCGCCAGCGACGACGACCGGCAGTACGGGCTCGAACACACGTGGGTGCTGGATAGGCACGCCGTGCTCGTGGATTTGAAGATGGGCGACTTCACCTATCACGGCATGATCATGTGCGTCCCGTCGCGGCAGGAGATCATCCAGGTCGGCGCCGACAACATGGTCGGCGTGTGGAAGGGCACATGGGAGCAGAGCGGCGAAGGGGCCACTCACAAGGTGGCGTACACCGGCGCCGACGGCATGACGCGGAAGATGGAGCACGTCTACTCGAAGACCGACAGCGACACGTTCCAGGTGAAGGAATTCAGCAGCCAGTCCTCCGAGGCCCGTCGGACACTGACGTTCAAGCGTCAGAAGGCTGCGCCAGCGGCCAAGTGAAGTCATAGCCTGACTCTCGGCTCAGGGCGGCGGTTCGCGGTCCGCGATCTGCGATCTGCGCGAACTGCGACTGCCGCCCAAGGCCGGGTTGAGGCGGGGCTTTCCTCATCGGCTTCGGCTTGCCGATCGCGATGGGGGCGGCTATACTGGCCTCAAAGATGACGTATGGATCGGGGCTCCAGCGTGGCCCTGTGACCGAATGGAATGACGCGTTCAGGAGGCCGGATGTGACGACCGCTAGCAGCGAGAACCCGCGATTGTCGCGGTTGAAGGGGAACTTGCAGACTGTCATTTACGGCAAGCCCGAGAGCATCGACGTGGTGATCGTCGCTCTGCTGGCGGGGGGCTCGATCCTGATCGAAGACGTCCCCGGCGTGGGCAAGACGACGCTGGCCAAGGCTCTGGCCAAGAGCATCGACGCCAAGTTCCGGCGGATCCAGTTCACGCCCGACCTGCTGCCGGCGGACATCCTGGGCTCCTCGATCTACAACCCGGTCAACGGCGAGTTCCGGTTCGAGCCGGGACCGATCTTCTGCAACATTCTATTGGCCGACGAGATCAACCGGGCCTCGCCCCGGACCCAGTCGGCCCTGCTGGAGGCGATGAACGAGAACCAGGCGACGATCGAGGGCCAGCGACATCCGCTGCCGCAGCCGTTCCTGGTGATCGCCACGGAGAACCCGCTGGAGTTCCACGGCACGTATCCGTTGCCCGAGGCTCAGTTGGACCGGTTCCTGGTTCGGCTGGGCATCGGCTACCCGGCCGCTCAGGTCGAGGTCGACATCCTCAAGTCCCACACGCGGGCCGAGCCGCTCGAGAAGATCGAGCCGGTGCTCGATCTGGAACAGGTTCGCCAGATCCAGCAGGAAGTCGCGGCGATTCACATCGACGACGCCATTCTGGAGTTCATCGTCGAGATCGTCCACACGACGCGGCACGACAATCGGCTCCAGCTCGGCATCAGCACGCGAGGCACGCTGATGCTCAGCCGGGCCTCGCGGGCCCATGCGTATTACGAGAACCGCGACTACGTGATTCCCGATGACGTCCTGTGGTGCGCGCCTCACGTGTTGCCGCATCGAATGATCCTGACCTCCAAGACCCGCTACGGCGGGACTACGGCCAAACAGATCATCGCGGACATCATCAGTCGCATCAAGGTCCCGGTGTAAGGGGGACGGCTGTCATGGACAAGGCTCGGGACAAACTGCACGTCGGCCTGACCGATGCCGGCAAAGTGTTCATGCAGGGCGTCGGCTTCGTGGTCCTGGCGAGTCTGGTCGTGCCGGCCTTCGGCGCTTTGGCGATCCTCCTGGCCGTGTGCGTCGTGGCCCTGGCGGTGGGTTTCATCCTGCGGCCGCGGGTTCGCGTCACCGGCAATCTGCCCGACCGTATACCTGCCGGGCAGACGGCGCGCCTGACGTACACGCTCGAAAACACCGGGCGTCTGACGGCCTACTGTCTGTCGGCGAGATTTCTCGATTTGCCCGAAGCGGTCGAGCAGGTCGGGCAGGCGGAAGCGATTCCCCGTCTGGAGCCCCGGCAGACGGCGAGCGTCACTCTGACGATCCGGCCCAAACGTCGCGGCTGCCACCAGATCGGCCGGCCGATCTGCGAGTCGAGCTTCCCGTTCAACCTGTTCCGCATCGGCATGATGCGTGGGGAGGCTCAGACTCTGCTCGTGCTGCCGGCCTTTTCCTGGATGCATGTGCCCCTCCGTTACATCAGCCGGCACGTCAACACCAGCAGCCGGCGGTCGTCCGGGCATTCGGGGAACACGCCGGAATACATCGGGAGCCGCCCGTTCATGTCCGGCGATTCGCCCCGGAGAATCGACGTTCGCGCCTGGGCTCGTCTGGCCGCGCCGGCCACGAAAGAATACGATGACGATCTCGACGACTATGCGGCTTTCGTTCTGGACACCCGCGTGCCGGAGGGGTGGTCGAAGTCGAAATCCGGCGAGATCCCCGAACTGGAGGCCGCGGTGAGTCTCTGCGCCTCTGTGGCCTATTCGATCGGGGAGGATTGTCTGATCGATGTGCTGCTGGCCGGGCCCGAACGGCACGAGTTCACCGCGTATCCCAAGGGCACGCGGCTCGAACGGATCCACGAGATCCTGGCGGGAGTGGAGCCGTCCGAGGACTATTCGCTCGATCAGATCGGTCCTTTCCTGGAGGGTCGGCTTGGGGAGATTTCGGAGATCGTGTTCATCGTATTGCGTTGGGACCCGATGTACCAGCGCCTGGCGGAATGGTCGCAGCGAGCCGGCTGCCACACGACGGTGGTCGTGATCGGCAAGCCGGACGCCGCGGCGACTGGCGGCGATTGGGCCGGGGATGTTCGATTCCTCCCGGCCGACGAAATTCTTGCGGGACGGGTGGAGCAATTGTGAAGTCGCAGAGAATCATCGCGGGCGCCATGATCCTGGGCGGTTCGTTCCTGGTCGCCGTGACCTCGGGCGACATCGCCTTCCCGGCGATTCTCTGCGTGCTCGGCATGGTCGGCCTCGAGGGTCGCCTCACCGTGGGCATCCGCCGCGAAAAACGGTTCGTCACGGCGCTGTTGCTGCTCTTGCTGGCGGTGCTGTTCGCGGTCCATTGCAGGTACGCCCAGCCGCCGACGGACAAGGTCGCCGCTTTTGCGTGGCAGACGATCGCCCGGTACTTCCTCTCGTGCATGGTCTTGATTCTATTCCTGCGATCTCGCCGGGAGTCCGAGCCTTCAGATTCCGCGGTCCAGGGCTCGCAGCGGACTCCGTCCCCTCTGCCGCCGTCATTGGCGTTGTACCATATGGCCGCCGTGATGGCCTGTGGACAGGTCCTGCTGCTCGATGACCGGTATATCCTGTTCCGCCTCATGGAACTGGGCAGCGTCCTGATGGTGGTGCTCTACGCCTGGAGTCCGAGATGGACCCCCTGTCCCATCGCGAACCCCATCTGCAAGGGGCCCCAGAGACTGCTTCGATACCACGCGTCCTATTGCGTATTGCTGATCGCGGCCGTCAACTTCGGGTGGGTGGGCGGCTCGCTGCTGTACAGCCGGGTCGAGTCCCTCAATCTGCTGCCCACCTGGCTTTGGCGGGGTACCGTCCCCATAGGCACTTCGGCCGTCGGAGTCTCCCAGGTGGGGTTCTCGTCGAGCGGGAAGATCTCCGGCGTCCTGGCCATCATGGAAGACACCAACTCCGAGGTCGTGCTCAGAGTCACCAGCGCCGCAAGCCCGGGCTACCTGCGGGCCATGGCCTTCATCACCTATCGTCCATCGGAATGGAAAGACGGTTCGAACCACAGCTATATGTACCCGGAGGGGAGCCGCCTGATCGGCCGGATGAACGTCTTTCACCTGAGCGACAGAGAAACCAATCGGGAGATGACCGTTCGGCACGAATCCGCGGTGATCGACGCCCTGTTCCTGCCGCTGGGGGCCTGTTCCGTCGAAGCTCCGTTCACGGATCTGGTTCGGGACGACGACGACGGCACTTTGAAGGCCCGCGAGACCCGCCCCAATCTGACCTACCACATCGACTATGCGACCTCGCTGAGCATGGACCCTCCCGCGCCGGACAAGATCCGGCGGATGACCAACCTGCAATACGTGGATTCGCGCTTTCGCCCGCTCGCGAACAGGATCTTCCGGAATTGCAGGACGACGGAAGAGAAGATCGAAGCGGTCACTCAGTACTTCCACACGAACTACACGTACTCGCTCGGTTTGGCCGTGCCCCAGGACCAGGACCCCGTGACGTATTTTCTCCTGGAGGCCTCCACCGGCTACTGCGAGTACTTCGCCACCGGAGCGGCGCTGCTGCTGCGTTTTGCGGATGTCCCAACCCGCTACGTCACCGGATTCCTCGTGACCGAGAGGGACGAGGACGGCAAGTCCTGGGTCGCCCGGAACATGGATGCGCACGCCTGGGTCGAGGCGTGGGATCGGGAACGCAACGCCTGGGTGATCGTGGAAGCGACGTCCCAGGAGGATCTGGCGAACGATTCGCGGGACGAATCGTGGCTGGAGAACCGGGGGGGCCACAGCGTGCTCCTGGCCCGACTGATTCAGGCGGTGTACGACTACGGCCTGCTGGGCGTCATCGGCTGGTTCTTCGAGGTCTACAGTCTTCGGATGGCTATCGCGATGGCGCTGGCCTTTCTCGGGGCCGCGGCGAGCTTGATCCTGTTGCGACATCGCAGGAAATCCCGTCGCCAGGCCATCGTGAGGGCCGCTCTGACTCCGGAGTTGCTGGCTCTGCACAAGATGCTGGCGACCATGGATCGTAAGGTAAGATCGACCGGCGCTCGACGCGGGCCTCACGAGACGCTGCACGTCTTCGCGGAACGGGTTCGTTCGGCGTCGGAGCGAAGCGGCGGCAGGGCCGTGGATCGCCTGGCTGACTGGTATCTCGCCTACGCCGGCCTGCGCTATTGCGGGTCCATCAGCCCGGAGCGCATCGCCGAACTTCAGCGTGCCATCCAGAAATCGGGGGGGACTGCGTAACGCGGATGCGTGGCCGCGCATCCGCCATGTGGTTCATGAATCAGGAGGCAGTGAGCGTGGTGGAGAATGGGTTCAGTCGAAGACGTTTCCTGGAGGTTATAGGCGGCGGTGCGGCGTTGGCCCTGTGGCCCTCCGATTCAACTCGGACTCGGGCGGCAGAGCAGGCGATGTCATTGCCGCCGGAGTGGATTGAGCCGCCGCACGAGTTTTCGCAGATTCCATTTTGGTTTTGGAACGACGATCTGTCCCAGGCGGAGCTGCTGCGGCAGATCGAAGACTTTCAGGCCCACGGCGTCCACGGCTTCCTGATCCACCCGCGGGCCGGGTTGCCCAGGAGCATCGGCTGGCTCAGCGATCGGATGATCGACTTCATGCGGTTCGCCATCGAGCGGGCCGCCGAACGGGATATGAGAGTCCTCCTCTACGACGAGGGCATGTATCCCAGCGGCTCGTCGAGCGGGCAGGTCGTCGCGGAGAACCCGGCCTATCGGACTCGCGGGCTGGTGTGTGTCGATCTTGACGAGGCCAAGCCCGGGACCGAGGTCCAGGGCGTTCGGATCGGCAGCGGCGGCGAGCCGGAACTGGCGGCGGGACAGAATCTCGTCGCCGTCGTTCGGCGGGAGAATGGCCATCGCGTCGCGGTGGTCGATCGCGCGGCCCGCGAGGGGCGGTCCGTGATTCGGGGTCTGCACTTCACTCAGGACGATCCGCCGCGCCGCGCGGACCATCGGGAAGTGCCGGAGAATCAGCCGCCGGGCGCGGATATTCTGAATCCCGAGTCGGTCGCGTGCTTCATTCGTCTGGTCTATCAGCGGTATTACGACGAGTTCGGCAAACACTTCGGCAAGACGATCATGGGGATCTTCACCGATGAACCTTCGCTGCTGGCCCGGGGGGCCGAGCGGGGCATGGTCCCCGGGACCACCGGCGTCCTTGAGCACGTCAACGCATTCCTCGGCTATGACTTCACGGAGCATCTGGCGTCGCTGTGGTACGATGACGAGCCTGACGCCGCGATGCGCCGTCGCGACTACAGCCGTGCGCTCGAAGCCCGCCTGGAGCAGACGTTCTATCGGCCGATCTCCGAGTGGTGCCGGGCCCACGGCGTGAGCCTGTGCGGTCATCCGGCGGGGGGCGACGACATCGGGCCCCTGCGATATTTCCAGATCCCCGGTCAGGACATCGTGTGGCGGTACGTCGAGCCGGACAAGCCC
>JBDKUU010000564.1:0-10093 GCA_039679525.1 Phycisphaerales bacterium
TATGAGACCGTTGGAAGGACAGACGGCGTTGGTCACGGGGGCCAGCTCGGGAATCGGGGAAGACGTGGCCAGAGCCCTGGCCGCCGCGGGGGCGAATATCGGCGTCAACTACTTCCATCGCGGCGAGTCCGCCGAGCATCTGGTGGAAGAGGTCACTCACGCGGGAGGCGGGGCTATCGGACTGCAAGCGGATGTGAGCCAGGAAGATCAGGTCATCGCGATGTTCAAGAGACTCATTCAGGAATTCGGCACCGTCGACATCTTGGTCAGCAACTCGGGAATCCAGCAGGACGCCGCATTCGTCGATATGACGCTCGCCCAGTGGGAACGGGTCGTCAACGTGAATCTCACGGGCGCATTTCTTTGCGCCCGGGAAGCGGCGAAGGAGTTCCTTCGACGCGGCGTCGTCCCGGAGCGGTCGCAGGCGGCCGGCAAGATCATTTTCATGAGCTCCGTTCACGAGATCATCCCCTGGGCCGGCCACGCCAACTACGCGAGTTCCAAGGGCGGCATGATGATGTTGATGAAGACGATCGCCCAGGAGCTGGCCCCACGGAAGATCCGCGTCAACAGCATCGCGCCCGGAGCGATCAAGACACCGATCAACGAAGCGGTCTGGAGCGACCCCGAGGGAGCCGCCTCCATGCTGAAGCTGATCCCCTACGGCAGGATCGGAGAGACCTCGGACATCGGGCCGGTGGCGGTCTGGCTGGCCTCCAACGAATCCGACTACATCACGGGCACAACGATCTTCGTGGATGGAGGCATGCTGCTCTATCCAGGCTTTCGCACGGGAGGATGACATGAGCGACGAAATCTGTCCCCCGATCTCCGACTATGGCTACATCGGCGACTGTCACTCGGCCGCCCTGATCTCCACGGCCGGCTCGATCGATTGGTGCTGTATGCCGCGCATCGATTCGCAGAGCTGTTTCGGACGGCTCTTGGGCTGGTCGCAGGGCGGATATTGTCAGATGGTCCCCTCCGTGTCCTATCGGACCTCCCGACGTTACGTGGACAGCACGCTGGTTCTCGAAACCACTTTTCACACCGACGGCGGCCAGGCCCGCGTGCTCGACTGCTTCGCCATGCGGCAAGGGGGGGAGCATGCGCCGCATTGGCAGATCCTCAGGATTCTGGAGGGAATCGCCGGAGAGACGCCGATCTCTCTGGAGATCGTGCCTCGATTCGATTACGGCGGCATCAAGCCCTGGATCCGGCGGATCGACGACAACTGCCACATGGCGCTGGGGGGCAGCGATGGGCTGCTCATTTCCGGCGATATTCCAACGGCGATGAAGCACCGGCACGATCTTGCCGGCGGCTGCACGATCAAGCAGGGACAGCGGCTGCACCTGTCCATTCTGTGGCGACGGCCGGAGGACTTGGAGGACCGACGGGCGACGGCTCCTTCCATCGAGGAACTGGACCGTCGTCTCCAGGAGACGATCGAGTGGTGGCGTGCCTGGACGGGCCGCTGCTCTTATAAGGGACCCTATGCAGACGCCGTACTGCGTTCGGCCACGGTGTTGAAGGCTCTTGTGAACGCCCCGACGGGAGCGATTGCCGCCGCCCCCACGACATCCCTGCCCGAGAGCCTCGGCGGGGTCCGCAACTGGGACTACCGTTTTTCCTGGGTTCGGGACTCCTCTTTTGCCGTCCGCTCTCTGGCGGACCTGGGATACGTCAAGGAAGCAGATGGCTTCCGCCGCTTCGTCGAACGCAGCACGGCGGGCGAAGCCGATCAGTTGCAGATTCTCTACGGGGTCGGCGGAGAGCGGCGTCTGACGGAGCAGGCGATCGAAAGCCTGGACGGATACCGGGGGGCCAAGCCCGTCCGGATCGGCAACGCCGCCGAGCATCAGATCCAGTTGGACGTGTTCGGGGAGACTCTCGATCTCGCCTGGCGGTGGCAGTCGCGCGGTCATTCGCCCGACAATGACTACTGGGAATTTCTCGTGGCCCTGGTCAATCGGACGTGCGAGTACTGGCGCAAACCGGATCGAGGCATCTGGGAAATGCGGGGTGAGCCTCGGCATTTCGTCCAATCCAAGGTCATGTGCTGGGCCGCGTTGGATCGCGGCATCCGGCTTGCCGGAGACCTGGGACGCCCCGCGCCCCTGGACCGGTGGGAGGCGGCGCGTACGGAGGTCCGCGCCGCCGTGGAACAGCAGGGATACGATCCGGGAAGGGGAGTCTTCATCCAGGCGTTCGATCATCGAACGCCGGATGCGTCCCTCCTGTTGTTGCCGACCGTGGACTTCGTCTCGTACGACGACGAGCGGATGGTCCGCACCACGGATGGGATTCGCAAAGAGCTCGGCGAGAATGGTTTCCTGCGTCGTTACCCGTCCGGCGACGACGGCCTGCCGGGCGTCGAAGGGGTCTTTCTCCCTGCCTCTTTCTGGCTGGTGAATTGCCTTGCCCGCCAGGGGCGACGGGATGAAGCGAAAAAAGTCTTCGAGCAGACGCTCTCGGCCGCAAACGATCTTCTCCTGTTTTCGGAGGAGTACGACCCCGCGAGCCGGCAGATGCTGGGCAACTTCCCGCAGGCCCTGACGCATCTGTCGCTCATCACCGCGGCCATCGCCATCTCGGGAATCTCGTCGACGTAATCGTCGCGTCCGCGGGCAAAGTACGATCTTTGACGTCGAACAGACACGCAATTGCAGGGATAGAATCAATGATGCCTACCATGATTGAGAGTCAGGATCGAGCCGTGGCGTCCAACGTGTCCATCCCCTCGGCTCGCAAGGAAGCCTCGTTCGAGGTCTCGGTCTTCCTGTTCCTCATCGTTCCATCCATGATCCTCTCGTTCTTCCTGACGCGGCAGGGAAAGACGAGTTTTCCGTTCATCGCCGTTTCCACGATCCTCCGCGACCTGGCGTTGGTGTGCCTGATCGCCTTTTTCACGTGGCGCAACGGCGAACCTCTGAGCGTGCTCGGATGGCGGGGCAGACGCCTCGTCCGCAACATCGTGTTGGGATTTGTGCTGTACTTCCCCCTCGTGTACGTCATCGGCCTGTTGGAGCAGTTGCTGACTGCGGCCGGTCTGTCGCAACCGTCCGTTCCCGGACCTTCCTTCTTCGACATTCAGGGACGATGGGAGGTCGCCCTGGCGGTCGTCCTGGTCGTCGTGGTCGCCATATCCGAAGAAACGATCTTTCGCGGGTATCTCATTCTCCGCCTCCGCACGGTGACGAGCAGCACCGCGGCCGCCGTGGTGTTGTCCTCGGTGATCTTCGCCCTGGGGCACGGATATGAGGGGTCGCTGGGCGTGGTCACCATCGGCGTCATGGGCCTGATCTTCAGCTTGGCGTATCTGTGGACGGGAAGCCTCGTCGTGCCGATCGTTCTGCACTTCCTCCAGGATTTCATCGGGATCGTCGTCATCCATTATCTCCAATAGGCCGGGACGCTCAGGCGTCCGATATGACAAGAGAAAAGGACCATCAAGTGAGTGAGGCAGAAAACTACCACCAGCCCGGCGTGCTGCGGGTCCTCCAGAGTAGAGACGAGACGCGGGCCTTCTATGACAAAATCGCCGGGGTGTACGATCTTCTGGCCGATCGATCGGAGGAGCCCGTCCGCAAAGCGGGACTTCGGATGCTCGATGCCCAAGCGGGAGAGAAGATCCTGGAGATCGGCTTCGGCACCGGCCGTTCCCTGATCGAACTGGCTCAGGCCGTGGGGGACTCGGGCCGGGTCTTCGGCATCGACTTGTCGGAACAGATGGTTCTCGCCTCGCAGGAGCGAGCACGAAAAGAGGGGATCGAAAGCCGAGTCGAACTCATTCGCGGCGACGCCCTGCATCTGCCTTATCCGTCTGAGTCGTTGGACGGGATCTTCATGAGCTTCACGCTCGAACTGTTCGATACGCCGGAGATTCCGCAGGTGCTGGCCGAATGCCGGCGCGTCCTCAAAAGCGAGGGACGCGTCGTGGTCGTCGGGATGTCGCGCGTTCGGCCGGACGGCCTGATGACGGCGGTCTTCGAATGGACGCACCGCCATTTCCCGAACTACCTGGACTGCCGGCCCATTCTCGTGCGGCGGGCTCTCGAAGACGCGGGCTTTCACATCGCGGACCACGACATCGCGAAAATGTGGATCAACGTCGAGATCGTTCACGGCATCAAGGCGGACTGAGCAGGTCTGATGAGCTTTGACGAGCAAGTTCATCGCTATTTGGCGACAACTTCCCTGATTCCGCCCGAGGTAAGGGTCGCCACGTTGGCCAGGACTCTCGGCAGCGTGAGGCCCCCGCGGCAGACGAGATACATGGGACGCCACTGGGGATCGAATTTTTCCTTGTACTGCCGCAGCCCCTGGAAATTGTAGAAGTGCTCGCCGTGCTGAAAGAGCAGGGCGCCGGCCTTGGACCAGAATGGAGCCGCGGCTCTGCTCTCCAGGCCCGAGAGCGGCGCCATCCCGAAATTGAACCATTCGTACCCCTGCTCGTGCCCCCAGGAGAGCAGCTCGGCGAACAGATAGTCCATGATGTCCGGCGGGCTGTCCGGCAGATACCTCATCAGGTCGATGGACAGTTCCTTCTTCCCGGCCCCCAGCCACAGGTTGGCGAACCCGACGATTCGCTGGTTGACATGAACCAGGGCCACGGGCCCCTGGCTGAGGTACAGCGGGTCGAAGAAGCCCAGGGAAAACCGCTTTTCCGACGTGTGCTTCTCAGTCAGCCAGGCGTCGGAGATGTCCTTGAGAACGTGGATGACGCCGGGGACCTCTTCCGCAGGGAGGATGGAGAACGTGCAGCCCGCGCTGACCGCTTTGTTATACGAATGACGAAGTCCCTTGCGTGAGCCGCCCTCCAGGGAGAACGATGTCAGATCGACCCGGGCCTCCTCCCCCAGTTTCAAGAACGACAGGCCCAGTTCCGTGTACCAATGGAGATGCGGAGCCTCAACCTGGTAGAACACCGGTTGCCCGCCGTACGTGTCGGACAGTTCGACGTATCGCCAGATGAGGTCTTCCCACTGGTCTTCGGGTCCCACGTGGTCCCCCATGGTGATCCAGCTTCGGCCCTCGATCCCGTACATGATGAAGGCGGTGTTGTTCTCGCTGAGGACGAACTCCTTGTCGCCGAGCAGGGCCAGGTTCGCATAGGTCCTGGGCGAGTCCCGCACGATGGCTTCGATCGTATCCCGGATGGCCCCGGACAGGACCACGGGTTTGGGTCGGGCCGGCGCCAGCAGCTTGGCGAGCCCATAGAGCAGAACCAGGACGATGGCGCCTGCGGTGGCCCGCAAGAACCGCGGGGCGTCGCCGTGAAAGGCGAAACGCCACCAGAGCTCGTGCGAGTACTCGACGTGTTTATAGGAGAACATCCCCAGCCATGCGGCCGACAGCAGCGTGGCGGCGATCAGGATGATCCAGCCGAGGGTGAAACGTCCCATGATCAGGGACGCCTTGCGGTGGAACTCCTCGCGGCACGGCAACAGCGCCAGCAGCATCACGGCCAGGATCGTCGCCTCTTCATAGTCCAGGCCCTTGAGCAGCGAGAACACGATGCCGGCGGCCAGAAGGACGAGGGTGAGGTGATAGGCGGCGTCGAGGCGTCGTTGGAGACCGCGAGCCAGCAGAAGAAGGGCGGCCCCTGTGAGGCTGGCCAGGAAGTGGGAGATTTCGATGGCGGGCAGGGGAAGCAGGTCTCGCAACAACCCGATTCGGCCTCGCACGGCGGGAAGGGCCCCGGAAAACAAGAGAATGGCGCCCGCCACGTACGCGCCGATGGCGAACAAATTGGGGGCGATCGCGGCGCCCCACCTGCCCAGGACCAGGCCGTATCGCCTGACGCGTTCCCTGCCGGCGAGGAGCTCATGTCCCGCCAACAGGATCGACGCCAGCCCCAGCGGCAGGAGATAGTAGGTCAGCCGATAGAGAAGGAGAGACCCGACAAGGCCGGACGTCCCTGTGAAGTCCCCGAGCAGAATGACGATCACCGTCTCGAAAACGCCCAGCCCGCCGGGGATGTAGCTCAGCAGTCCCGCGGCCTGCGCCAGCAGGAAGGACTCCAGGAAGCGGGGGAACGTCAGATGGGTTCCCGCGGGCAGCAGGACGTAAAGGACCCCGGCGGCCAGAGTCCAATCCAGGGAAGAAATCCCGAGCTGGCTCAAAGACAAACGAATGGAGGGGAAGGAGAACTCCCAGCTTCGGGTGCGGAGAGGCGTCTTCTTCACGAGTGTCGCGACAAAATAGGAGCCTGCAACCGCTAGAAATAGGAATCCGAGGGGTCGGATAGATGCGATCGGGATATGCTGAGGCGCCACTAGAAGCGCGATGCCGCTCAGCGTGAAGAATCCCAGCCAGAATGTGAGGCCGCAAAAGACCACGACCCTCGCCACTTCGCCGGCCGAAAGCCCGAGAGACGAGTAGATGCGGTAACGGGCCGCGCTGCCCCCGATGATGGTGGTGTTGTGGCTGAACGCGTATCCGATGAAAGAAGCGAGGGCCAGCTTGCGATAGATGATGGGGTGCGAGATGTAGCGCAGGGCCAGGGAGTCGGAGAGGGTGAGAACCGTGTAGTTCAGGATCGTCAGACCCGCGGCGACGAGCCACCATACCCGCGGCGTCTGCCTGAGTTCCATTACCACATCGCGGTAGCTGTAATTCTTGAGTTCGTGGTGGAGGACAAAGACGGCGGCTGCGAACAGGCAGACGCCGACGATCGAGCCGAGATTGCGGAGCAGCAATTTCATTTCTCCTCTACGACCGGACGCGCCGAGGGTGCAACAATTCCGGCGGGCTTACGGACCCATGCGACGGGGTCCAGGCCATCGCCATTTTACTGGAGAGGCATGTCATGAATCAGCATCGTACGCCTATGGTGGTCTCTCGTTGGTGGGCGCAAGTGGCCGTTCTCACGTTCCTCGCGGGATTCACCGTGCTGGGCCTGATGGCCTACAAGATCCACACGGATCATCCGCCCATTCCCGAGAGAGTCGCCGGCCAGGATGGCCAGGTGATCTTCACAGGGCAAGAAATCCTGGCTGGGCAGAACGTGTTTCGCAAGTACGGCCTGATGCAGCACGGCACGATCTTCGGACACGGCGCTTACTTGGGGCCCGATTTCACGGCCGAGTACCTCCACAAAACGGCGGGCATGATGCTGGCGTTCTATGCGGGACCCCAAGGGGAAGCATCGCCCGCCGTGAGGGAGAGAGTGCGGCAGGAGATGAAACGCAACACGTGGGACGCCAAGACCCATACGATCACCTACACTCCCGGGCAGATCCACGCCTGGCAGTTGATGCTGGACTATTACACAGGCTGGTTCGGCTCTGCCGGCCAACAGGAAGGGCTCAGGCGGCCGTCCATCACGGACCCGCAGGAGATCCGTGGTCTGACGAGTTATCTTTCGTGGGCCGCCTGGGTCTGTTCGACGCTTCGTCCCGGCACGGACTACTCCTATACGAACAACTGGCCTGAAGAGCCTCTGGTCGGCAATCGGCCGACCGAGCAGGCGGTCCTGTGGAGCGCGCTGAGTCTCGTGGCCCTGCTTTGCGGGACCGGGGCGGTTTTCTTTTTCTTCGGGCGGTACAGTTGGCTGGGCTGGCACGGCGGGCACAGAGACCGGGAACCCAAGGTCATGCTCAACGAGCCGGGCGAGGTGAGCCTGGCGGCATCGCAGAGGATGACGGCCTGGTACTTCCTGGTGGTGGCCGGGCTGTTCCTTGCCCAGGGACTCCTGGGCGGCGCCAACGCTCATTACCACGCCCAGGCCCAGGGGGCTTTCGGCCGGATCGTGTCCGAATGGTTGCCCTACAACCTGACCCGCACCTGGCACGTGCAATTGGCTTTGTTCTTCATCGTCGCCAGCTATTTGGCAATGGGGATATTCATTGCCCCGATGATCGCCCGGCGCGAGCCCAGGGGGCAGGGCACGCTCGCCTTGATCATGTTCGTCGCGCTCGTGGCCGTCGTGGTCGCCAGCTTGTTGGGAGAGGCCGCGAGCATCAAGGGCTACTTCAGTCTCAAGGGGCCCTGGTTCTGGATCGGCAACCAGGGGTGGGAGTACCTGGATCTGGGCCGGCTATGGCAGATCCTGCTGGTCGTGGGCATGGCGCTGTGGCTGGTGATCGTCGTGCGGGGAATCTGGCCTGCCCTCCGCGGCGAACATCCGGGGAATATGCCCTACCTGTTCCTGTACAGCTCGCTGTCGATCCCGGTGTTCTATGCGGTCGGCATGGTGATCGGCAAGGACACGAACTTCGCTGTCGCCGATTTCTGGCGGTTCTGGGTCGTGCACCTGTGGGTCGAGGACTTCCTGGAGCTTTTCACGACCATCATGGTGGCGTATATCTTCGTGCTGCTCGGGGTCGTGCCTCTCGTCGTGGCCACCACGGTCGTGTACCTCGACATCATCCTGTACTCCATCGGCGGCGTGATCGGGACGCTTCACCACGTCTATTTCGTCGGGGCCCCGGCCATCCACATGTCGCTCGGCGCGTTCTTCTCCGCGATGGAGGTGATCCCGCTGGTCTTGTTGACCTACGAAGCCTATCAATTCATGCAGATCGGCACGCCCGCCGAAGAGAAGACCATGCTCGGGACCCGCAGCAGCGAGTTCCCTCACAAATGGGCGGTCATGTTCCTGATCGCCGTGGGGTTCTGGAACTTCCTCGGGGCGGGAGTCTTCGGCTTCCTGATCAACCTGCCGATCGTGAGCTACTACGAGATCGGCACGCAGTTCACAGCCAACCACGGCCACGCGGCCCTGATGGGCGTTTACGGCATGCTGGCCATCGGCTTCTTCATGTTCGTCGCGAGATACTTCATTCCCCACGACCGGACGACGGATCGGGCGATGGGGATCTCGTTCTGGAGTCTCAACATCGGCCTGGCGACGATGGTCTTCGTCAACCTGGTCCCCGTCGGCTTTCTCCAATTCCGGGACAGTCTGCAGAATGGCTATTGGCACGCCAGGGCGGCGGATTTCTATGCCCAGCCGCTGGTCAACTTCCTGGAGTGGGCCCGACTGCCGGGAGACGTGCTGTTCATCGTCGGCGGAATCGGCCCGGTCGTCTACCTGGCCCTCCGCATGCTCGTGCTGCGCAATCGCAAGCCCGCGGGCGAGACCGGCGAGAAGCCCGGCGAATTCGTTCAAGCCCCGTCGACGTAGACGCCGGGAAGGCGCGCGTCCCGCGATGTCAGCCGGTGTTGATGTGTTTGCCGAGGATGTCCTGAACGTAGAGCATCTTGACCCACACGACGGCCACGGCGGTCAACGGGGTCGCCACCAGCAGGCCGAGCACGCCGAACAACAGGCCGAACATGACCACCGCCAGGATCACCAGGGCCGGCGGGAGCCACACCGTTTCCCTCTGGACCAGCGGCACGATGAGATGATTCTCCAACTGCTGCACGACCAGGTACACGAGCAGCGCGTAGACCGCCGTGGTGGGACTTTCCGTCAGGCCGATCAAGATGCCGGGAATGGCCGCGGCGATCGGTCCGAGGTAGGGAACGAAGTCGAGCAGTCCGGCGATCACGCCCAGCAGGAACGCCAGCGGCACGCCCGCGAGCCACAATCCCACGGCCACCAGGGTTCCGACCGTCACCATGGCCACGGCCTGTCCCAGCAGCCAGTATTGCAGCATCCTGGCCGACGCGTCGAACACTTCGCGGATTCGATCGGCCCTGTCTTCCGGCACGAGCGAGAGGATTCCCCTGACGTACACATCGGGATTGATCGCGAAGTAGATCGCCGTGAACAGCACGACGAGCATGTCGGCCAGGACGGTGGCGAGCGTGGTGGCCGCGCCCGTGACGTGGGAGAACAGGCTGATTCCCTGGCCCGCGCTCAACTGAAGCGGGACCACGTGTTCGAGCAGGTACTGGCCCCAGGCGTAGTTCTGGAGCGTCTGTTTGAGATTGCCGATCGAACTCGGCAGCTTCTGGATCAGTTGGCCCAACTGCTCGTTGACGCGAGGGCCGGCGAACCACATGAATGAGATGAACAAGGCCAGAACGATGACCGCGACAATGAGCAGGGCCCAGCGGATGGGGATCGGCAGGAACCGACAGATCAGGCCGGCGAGCCCTCGCCACAGGACCGCCAGCAGAATGCCGATGAACGCGA
>JBDKUU010000565.1:0-11808 GCA_039679525.1 Phycisphaerales bacterium
CAGCGCAAGATCATCACGATCGAAGACCCCATCGAGTACCAGCTCCACGGGATCAACCAGATCCAGGTATCCCGCAAAGCCGGACTGACCTTCGCCAGCGGGCTCCGCGCGATCCTGCGTCACGACCCCGACGTCGTGCTGATCGGCGAGATCCGCGACTCCGAAACCGCGGAGATCGCCATCCAGGCCTCGCTGACCGGCCACCTGGTCTTCTCGACCCTGCACACCAACGACGCCCCCAGCGCGCTGACGCGTCTGGTGGATATGAAGATCGAGCCGTACCTCGTGGCGTCGTCTCTGGAGGCGGTCCTGGCCCAGCGGCTGGTTCGAACGATCTGCAAGCATTGCCGCGAGCCCCTGTCGAAGGACGAGATGGCCCCCCTGAAGAAGCGATTCGGCGACAAGCTGCCCGAGGTCCTCTACAAGGGCCGGGGCTGCCGTCAATGCCAGGGGACCGGCTATCGCGGCCGGCTCGGCATTTTCGAAATGATGATGGTCACGGACGACGTCCGGTCTCTGATCATCGAGAACGCCTCGGCCCCGGAACTCCGAAAGATCGCCGTCGGTCAGGGAATGCGAAGCCTCCGCGACGACGGCTTCCGACACCTGCACGACGGACGCACCACGATTGAAGAGATCATGCGCGTCACCAAGGACGAGACGTTCACGATGCGGGATTTTGCGGACGAGGTCGAGCAGAATAAGGACGCGTGATGGCAACCTTCCTCTACAAAGCGATCGATGCGCAGGGCCGCCAGGTGGCAGACAAGCTCGTGGCCGCGGACCGAGCCTCCGCCATCGATGAGCTTTTCAGCCGCAAGCTCAATCCGGTCTCGATCGACAGGCAGGAGGAACGCTCGAACCACGGCGTGCTGGCCCGCAGCGGCCGGGTCTCGAAGGCCGAGGTCGAGTCCTTCACGCGTCAGTTGGCGAACCTGCTGGCGGCGGGCATTCCTTTGAGCCGGGCGCTCAGCATTCTCAGCCACGAAGCCTCCAAGCCCGCGGCCGGCCAGCTTTGGGCGACCGTGCACGATCAGGTCGCTGGCGGCATGGCGCTGGCCGACGCGCTGAGCCTGCATCCTCGAGCTTTCCCGGCCGTCAACGTGGCCATGGTTCGGGCCGGCGAGACGGGCGGCTTCCTGGACGTGGTCCTCTAACAGATCGCCACGTTTCGGGCCCGGGAACAGGAATTGAAGGACAAAGTGATGTCCGCACTGCTGTACCCGGTGATCCTGTCTGTGCTCGCCACCGGCATCCTGGTGTTCCTCCTGATCTACTTCATCCCGCGGTTCTCGACGATGTTCGCGGAGTACGGCGGGTCGCTGTCGGGTCTGACCAAGGCGATCGTCGCGGTCAGCGGGATGGCGGTGCGCTACTGGTTCGTGCTCGTGATGGCGGTGGCTTTGATCGTCTTCGGGATTCGACGCATTCGGGCCAGCCAGGACGGGCGGCGTCTCATGGAGCGGACGCTGCTTCGGTCGCCTCTGTTCGGCCGGGCCGTCGCGAGGTTCGCCCTCGTGCGGTTCTGCCGGATGCTGGGGACCCTGGTCGGGGCGGGCGTGCCCCTGGTGGCCGCGCTGCGAGTGGCAAAGGAAGCCATCGGAAACCAGGTGCTGGCAGACACCGTCGACGTCGCGATCGACGACGTTCAGCGAGGGGCCTCCCTGGCCCGCAGTCTGGAGAAGTGCCAGGATTTGTTTCCCACTTCCGTTATCGAAATGGTGGCTGTCGCGGAGGAGAGCGGCCGGCTGGACAAGGAGCTGACCCGTCTGGCCGGCGCGTACGAGCAGGAACTGGATCGCTACCTGAAGATGCTGGTGGCGATGGCCGAGCCGGCGCTGCTGTTCGTCATGGCGGCCCTGGTCGGCACGATCGTGATCGGCATGATTCTGCCGATATTCAACATGCAGGAACTGATCCGCTAGGGCGGTTCGGCACAATACGGGATATCTTTGGGTTGGGATGCTTATGAAACTGTGGGCTGATAGGAAAGAGTCGTTGAAGCGGAATCGAGCGGCGGGCTTCACCCTGATCGAGCTGCTGCTGGTGCTGGTGATTTTGGCCACGTTGGCCGCGATCGTGACGCCGAAATTCGCCAAACGAGGCGCGCAAGCCAAGGTCACAGCCGCCAAGACCCAGATCTCGCAGCTCGAGGTCGCGCTGGACGCGTTCGAGATCGACTGTGGCCGGTATCCTTCGACCGTGGAAGGACTGCGGGCCCTGGTCGAGAAGCCGACCTCGGACTCCGACGGATGGCAGCAGGCGTATCTGAGCAAGGGAGTTCCGCTGGATCCCTGGGGCGGCGAATACATCTATCGCTATCCCGGCCAGAACAATCAGGACCAATTCGACCTGTCCTCGTACGGCCCGGACCACAAGCTCGGCGGCGATGACGACATCACGAACTGGTCTGAAGAGAAGTAGCCGGACGACGCAACACGGTCCTTCCTCATGACGCAGGCGGGCATGACCATGATCCGACAACCCAGACAACTCGATGCGAACCGAGGCATGACGCTCCTGGAGTTGATTCTGGTCATGGTGATCCTGTCGACCGTGTTGGCGATGGCGGCGCCGTCTCTTCGCGGTTTCTTCGCCTCCCGGCGGGGCGACGACGCGGCGGCGCAGATCCTGACTCTCACGCAGTTCGCCCGGTCTCAGGCGATCAGCGAAGGGCGGATCTACCGGCTGAACTTCGACACCGCCCAGCGGACGTGCTGGCTGACGGTTCAGAAGGCCGGGGCGTTCGAGCGGCTCCAGACCAGCTTCGGAAAGGCCTACACCGTGCCCAAGGACCTGACCATCACGCTGGAAGACGTCGAACAAAAGGACAAGGAGACGTATCTGGAGTTCACGCCGTACGGCACGGTCACCGCCGGTCTGATCCGGCTGATCGATCGACGCGGACGGGCCCTGGAGATCGCCTGCCCGACAGCCACGGAGACCTTTTCCATCACAGAGTCCGATCGGATCTACAGCCAGTATGCGGCCAAGTGAATCGACAATCCGGTTCGGCCGGTCGCGGCCGGGAGTGAGTTCTCGATGCGGTTCGGACCGCCGGGGCTTCACGTTCATCGAGTTGCTGGCCACGATCGTGCTGATCGCGGTGATTATGCCGGTGGCGATGCGGAGCATCGGGCTGTGCACGCGGCTGGCCGGCCAGTCGCGAAGGCAGATGGAGGCGGCCTCGCTTGCCAAGGCCAAACTGACCGAGCTGGTCGTGACTGGCGAATGGCAGGACGGCAATCAGCGGGGCCAGTTCGAGAAGGAATGGCCCGATTACGAGTGGTCGCTGACGGTGACGAACTGGACGGATGCGTCGGTTCGCGATCTCGAATTGACGGTGTCCTGGCGGTCCGTCGGTCGCCAGCGAAGCGTGACGCTCAGCACGCTGATGTACCCGGAGGAAAGCTGATATGATGCGGCGTGGAAGGACAGGCTTTAGGCCGGCGGCTTTGGACTGGAGGATTCCCTTCAGCCTGCGGCCTGCGGCCTACAGTCTGTCCCGAGGTTTCACGCTGATGGAGCTTCTGGTCGCCATGGTCCTGATGGTC
Organism: Phycisphaerales bacterium; assembly: GCA_039679525.1. GTDB lineage: Bacteria > Planctomycetota > Phycisphaerae > Sedimentisphaerales > Anaerobacaceae > PLanc-01. The sequence continues at coordinate 3,555 of JBDKUU010000565.1, forward strand.
GCGGTGGCTTCGTCCCTCTACACGGCTCTGTACACCGGTTTTCGAGCCCATCGCAGCTCCTTGCTGGCGGTGGAGCCCACGGCGCAGGCCCTCAACGCGATCGAGCTGGTCAAACAGGATCTCATCGGCGTGCTGCCGCCGGACAGCAACGGCCTGGCGAGCGCTTTTGTCGCCACGAATTCCACGGGCCTCAAGGGCATGGACGACGATTCCGTCGAGTTCTACACGACCCACGTTTACGCGGATGATGAGAACCCTAACGGAGGCGTCGCCAAGATCGGGCTACTCCTCGAGGAAGATACGGAGGCCCAACATGTCAACTACACCACCTATCGGCTCATCCGAGAGGTCACGACGAATCTGCTGGCTCCCAAGGAAGTGAAGCCGGAGGCGCAGGTGTTGTGCCGCGACGTCACGTCGCTGAACTTCCGTTATTTCGACGGCAGCGACTGGGTGGACGACTGGGACTCGACGGAGGATTCGAACAGCCTGCCCAGGGCCGTTGAGGTGGAGATCGAGGTCGCGTACTTCGCCCGGGACGGCAGGGTCATCAAGAACAGCACGAAGGCGCCCGAGACGCGTCGGCTGATTCAGAGTTTCGCGATTCCCTGCCAGGCGGCGGAGACCAGCGATACGTCCGCGAGCAGCAGTTCGTCAGGCAGCGCCGCCTCAGGGGGGGCCAAGTCGAATGCGACGACTCCGGGAGGAGCGACCCAATGAGGCGATACAGGACAGGACAACCCGGGACGGTGTTGATCGTCACGATCTGGGTCGTGCTGGTGCTGGCGGGGTTGGCCCTGGTGTTCGCCCGCTCGATGCGGGTGGCGGCGGCCGTCGCGGCCAATCACGTCGCTTCGCTCCAGGCGGAGTCCATCGCGGACGGGGCCCTTCAGTACGTCATCGCCAAGATCACGGCGGCCGCGGAGGAAGAAGACAGCGACTCCGACGATAGCGACATCTACGAAGCCCAGGAAGTCGGCAAGGGATACTTCTGGGTCCTTCGCTCGAACCTCGAAAGCGACCGGGAATTCGACTACGGCCTCACCGACGAGGCGGGCAAGATCAACCTGAACTCCGCGTCGCTGGAGATGCTGCAGAAGCTCCCGGGAATGACGGCCGAACTGGCCGCCTCGATCATCGATTGGCGGGACGAGGACACCGACGTCACCACCGGCGGGGCCGAGAGCGAGTATTACCTGCTGCGATCCAACGGGTACCAGTGCAAGAACCTGCCGTTGGATACCGTCGATGAGATCCTCCTGATCAAGGGCGCGTCGCAGGAGCTGCTCTACGGCGAGGACACCAACCACAACGGGTATCTCGACGAGCAGGAGAACGACGGCGACGAGAGCGAGCCGCCGGACAACCACAACGGCCGCCTCGACGCGGGCTTCTACGATTACGTGACCGTGTACAGCACGGAGAAGAACGTGGACGCCGACGGCAGCGCCCGGATCAACATCACGGACAGCACCGCCATCTCGAGCCTGCAAACCCTCCTGGAAGAGAAGTTCAAGCAGGAGCGGGCGCTTGAGATCATCCAGCGGAGCGGCGCCAGCACGAGCCCGAGTTTCGAGAACATCCTGGACTTCTACTACCGGTCGCAGATGACCGCCGAGGAGTTCGGGCAGGTCGCCGACAGGCTGACCACCAGCAGCGAGACCACGCTTGCGGGGCTGGTGAACGTGAACACCGCCCCCAAGGAAGTGCTGTTGTGCCTGCCCGGCCTGGATGAGAGCGACGCGGAAGCCCTGGTGTCGTATCGACAGGCCAACAGCGACGGCCTCGATTCGATCGCCTGGGTGACCCAGGTCCTGAGTCAAGAAAAAGCCGTCGGAATCGGCAGCTACATCACCGTGCGGTCTTATCAATACTCCGCGGACATCGTCTGCGTGTCCGGCAACGGCCGGGCGTACAAGCGGTACCGAGCCGTCCTGGACACCCAGAGCGGCTCGCCCCGCGTGGTGCATTTTCGGAGTCTCACTCACTTCGGCTGGCCCCTGCAGCCGGAAATCGTGGCGGCCCTGAGAAAGGGGCAGCCCTTGGATCATACTGTCTTGAGCATGCATTGACGGGACGTGAACATGGTCGGCACACGCCATTTGTTGGGATTGGCCATCGACGACTGCGGCGTCGTCGCGACGGAGCTCTGCATTCGAGCGGGGCGGCCGGAGATTCGCGGCGCGGGCGAGCTTTCCTGGAATCAGGAGCTCACGAAGGAAAATGTCGGCGAACTGGGCCAGAAGCTTCGGCATTTCCTCCGCGAGAAGGGGTTCACGGCGAAGAAGGCCGTGGTCGGCCTTGCGGCCAAGTGGGTCCTTGCCAAGGAGGTCGAAGCCCCGCCGGCGACGCCGGAGGCTCTATCGGGGATCCTGGGCATTCAGGCCGAGCGGGCATTCTCGTTCAACGCCGAGGAACTGGTGTTCGATTACTGCGGCAAGACCAGCGCTTCGCAGAAGAGCCAGGTTTTGCTGCTGGCCGCCCGTCGGCAGATCGTGGACCGCGTGAAAGAGCTGGCCGAGGCGGCAGGCATCCAGGTTCAGTCGATCACTGTCTCGGCGTTCGCCTGCGGCGGGAGGGACTCCGAGAAAGGGTCGTCATCCCGCTACGGACTGTACACCCGTCCCACCTACTGTGAGTTCTGGGGCCAGGCCGACGGCAGCCCGCAGTTCATCAAACACATCCCGCTGATCGTGGACGGCAATCCGTCCGGCTACGCGGACTCGCTGACGGCCACGATCCAGCGACAGATCCTTCTTTCGTCCCGGCAGGATCCGTCCGGGCCGTGCCACGTGGCGGCCTACGACGCCTGCGGCCTGTCGTCCGACGTGCTGAAGCGGCTCAGCGAGCAGCTTTCGCCGCAGATCACGATCCGCGACGGTTGTTCGGGCCTGCTGCCGGCCGGCCTGCAAGCGACCCACGGAGTGGCCGCTGCGGCGGTCGCGCTCACGGCGGTCGGGCCGGAAAGGCTCGCTGTCGATTTCCTCAATCCCCGCATCGGCGAGAAGAAGAAGGTCGATCATAAGAAATTCCTGGTGTGGGCGGCGGGAATCGCCGCGGTTTGCCTGATCGGTCTGGGACTTTGGCTTCTGGACTGGCAGGGCGACCGGAGCGACATCGCCGTCTACAAGCAGCAATTGGCGGACATGGACAAGGATCTGACGGCCGCCAAGGACATGGTCGCCCGCCTGACGTACGCCGGCAGTTGGGGCGTCACCAATCCGCAATTCCTCGCCTGCCTGCGCGAGGTGACGCAGGCGTTTCCGGACGAGGGCTCGGTTTGGGCTACGAGCCTGGCCTTGAACGAGAGCGGCGTCGGCTCCGTGCTCGGCAAGCTCACGAACGAGTCGAGCTTCTACGAGGTCTTCGACAAGATCGACCAGGACAAGGCGTTCGCCAACACCAAGTTGATCCACATTCGGGACGTCGGGCAGAACTCTCGCGAAAAGGAGTTCGCCGTCAGCTTCACCTTCAAAGGGGCGAAATAGACATGGTCCTATCGAAACGAGAACGAATCCTGGCGATCGGGATGATCGTGGTGGTGGGCGCCCTGGTGCTCAACACGTTCATCGTGAATCCCCTGTCCGCCGGCCGCGAAGCGACCGCGAACGAGAAGGTCGAGTTGGAGGCTCAGGTCGCCGACGCCCAGAACACCTTCGCCAAGAAGAAGAACCTGGAACGCAAGTGGAAGAGTCTGTTGTCCGGAGACCTGCAAAACCCGACGGGTTCGGAGAGCCGCATCGCGAGGGCGTTGACAGAGTGGTCCCGCCAGACGCGGCTGGACGTGACGTCCGTGAAGCCCGACCAGACGAGCACGGAAAAGGGCATGACCGAGACCACGTTCGTGCTGGCCGGACAGGGCTCGCTGGACGCCGTGGCGTCGTTCCTCTATCGGGTGGAGACTTCCGAATTGCCGATCAAGGTCGTCGACATGCAGCTTGGTTCGAGAAGCGAGTCCGGCGACAGCATGTCTTTGCAGCTTCGGCTCTCCGCTATCTCCCTGACTTCCGCGAAGGCGGCTGAGAAACCATCCCCAAAACGACAACCCGAGGCGACCAATGAAGACGATATGCTCTAAGCACGCGAATGCCCTGTTGCTCACGATAGTCGCGGCGGGACTGGTCCTGGTCTTGTGGCCCGAAACGGCGCAGTGCCAGCGGTCGCGCCCGCGGGCTGTGGAGTCTGCTGCGGCGACGGTCGACCCGAACGCTGCGGCGCAGCCGAACTCGTGGGCCAGCTTCGAGATCATTCTGAAGCGGAACATTTTCTCCCGCCAGCGAACGGCGCCTCGTCCCGTGTCGCAGAAGACGGAGGAGACGCCGCGCGTCATGCCCAACCCCGAGTCCTACTACATGCTCAAGGGCGTGGTGCAGGAGAACGACGATTTTCTCGCGTTCATCGAAGATACCCAGGGCGGCACGGTCCTGCGCCTGCGGCGGGGCGATCCCGTGGCGCGGGGCACGATCAAGACCCTGACTCTCGATGGACTCGAGTATCAGATGGAGGATAAGACGACGGTCGTGCAATTGGGCCGCGACTTGGAAGGGGGCCACGGCAACCTGACGACTCGCCAGATGATCGATCTGGCGGCGACGCCGGCTGCATCCGCATCGAAGACCCCATCGTCGGCTACGGCTACCGCCACGCAGCCCGCTCCGGCGGCCGCGCCCTCGGGGGCCGAGTCCGACATCATCAAACGCCTCATGGAGCAACGAAAACAACAACTCGGACAGTGAGTCTTGCGATCCGGGACGTTCTGTCATCGACCTGTGCGAAGGAGTGAGTCTAATGCGATCGTTCAAAATCATCATGGTTGGCATGGTCCTGGCGATGGCCTTCACGGTTGGATCCGGCATCGCCGCCCAGGAGTCGTCCGGCACCCCGCCCCAGTCGGGAACCGAGCCGGTGGAGGTGGTCAAGACCAACGGGGACATCAAGGTCAAGCTCAACTTCCAGGATGCCCCGCTTCAGACGGTCCTGGAATACCTCTCGGAGACCGCGGGTCTGACGATCGTCTCGGATGAGGCGCTCTCCGACAGCCGCATGACGGTGATCAGCCGCCAGCCGATTCCCCTGCCGGAGGCGATCGCTCTGATCAATACGATCCTCAAGGAAAAAGGTCTGACCACGGTCCTGACCGGCAAGACGCTCAAGGTGGTGACCCTGACGAACGCCAAGAAGGAGAACGTCCCGGTCCTCACGGGGCGTGACCCGAACGCCGTGGCGGAGAGCGCCGATGTGGTGACGTACGTGATTCCGGTGTCGCACGTGACGGCTTTGGCCTTGAAGGACAACCTCGAAGCCCTGCGTCCCGAATACGCCAGCATCGAGGCGAACGAGGACGGCAACGCCTTGATCATCACCGACACCCTGGCCAACATCAAGCGGCTGATGCAGATCGTGGTGGCGCTGGACACCCATATGGCTTCGGTGGCCGAGATTCGTGTGTATCGGCTGACGAATGCCACTGCGTCGACTACGGCCACGCTGATCAACAGCATCTTTCAGCAGGATTCGCAGAACGCCAGCCGCAACCGCAACAACAACCGCGGCGGCATGGGCGGCGGTCCTTTCGAGATGATGATGCAGATGCGCGGCGACCGCGGCGGCCGGCAGGGCGCGACCTCCCAGACCGGACAGGGCGGCGGATCGATAAACGTCCAAGTTGTCGCGGCGGCCGACGAGCAGACGAATTCCGTCGTCGTTCGGGGATCGGTCGAGGCCCTCGGACTCGTCGAGGACATCATCGACAAGCTCGATGACAAAACCGCCAAGGTCGCCGATGTGCGGGTCTTCCAGCTCCGCTACGCCGATGCCACGAACGCCGCCGACGTGATCAATCAACTCTTCAACCAGAGCCAGTCCTCGTCGTCCTCCCGGTCCCGGTCGGGCCGCAACAGCGGCGGCATGGAGGTGGGGCCGATGATGTTCCGCGGACCGTTCGCCGGTCCCGGCGGCGAGCAGCAGGCCGAGGGCGCCACGATGGTGCAGGTCACCGCTGCGGCCGACAGCCGAACCAACACCGTCGTGGTCACCGGTCCCGAATCGGTTCTCAAGGTGGTGGAGGGCGTGATCGCGAAGCTGGATTCTCCGATCGCCAACGTGGCCGACGTGAAGGTCTTCCACCTTCAGTACGCGGACGCCACGGACACCTCCGAACTGATCAACGACGTTTTCGGACAGCAGAGCAGTTCGTCGTCCTCCCGCTCTTCGCGGAACAGCCAGCAGAATCAGCAGGTCCGATTCGGCATGGGCGGCCGGGGCATGATGGGTGGCATGATGGGCGGGATGATGGGTGGGCAGACGGGCCAAAGCGGCGGCGGTGGCGGCAGCATCTCGGACGTGACGGTCATCGCCTCCGGCGACTCTCGGACGAACTCCGTCGTAGTCAGCGGACCGCCCGAGACGCTGGAGATCATCTCGCAGATCATCAAGCAGTTGGATGAGAACCCCGAGCAGGAACGCCGCATCTTCATCTACCCGCTCAAGAATGGCAACGCGACGAACCTCATGACGATTCTGAACAATCTGTTCACGGAGATGGCGTCGCTGGATCAGCAGGGCAGCAGTTCGCGGGGCACCCAGCAATTCCAGGGCGGCCAGGGAAACCGCGGCGGCGCTGCCGGCGGAGCGGCTCAAGGAGGCGGCGGCGGAACAACGTCCAGCACCTCCAACAGCGAGGACCTCTCGGACGAGACCTATTTCGAGGCCGACCCGAACACCAACTCGCTGTTGTGCATGACGTCCACGAAGAACTACGAGAAGATCAAGCCGATCATCGAGGAGCTGGACAAACCGGTCGGCCAGGTCCTCATCAAGGTTCTGTTTGCCGAAGTCACGCTGACCGACCAGTTGGACGTGGGGGCCGAGCTGGCGATGACGAATCTCAACCGCAACGGGAGCACCTCGACGACCCAGACCTTCGGCCGGCCGGACGGGATCACCGCGCCGTGGTCGGGGGCGGGGGAGACCAGCCCCGGCGGTCTGCAGATCCGGGCCATTCAGGGGGACCTTGACCTGACGCTGCACGCCCTGCAGGAAAAGACCAAGCTAAACGTTCTCTCTCGGCCGTACGTTCTGACCCGGAGCAATCAGACCGCCACGATCACCGTGGCCGATGAAGTGCCGATTCCCAGCAGCAGCACCAGTCAGGGCACGATCGGGACCTCGACGTCGTTCACTTACCGCGATGACATCGGTATCGTGCTGGAGGTCACGCCCTCCGTCAACCTGGACGGGCTGGTCAACATGGTCGTGAATCCCAAGATCACGGAAATCACCGGGAAGGTTCAAATCTCCGAGGACCTCAATGCCTTGCAGTTCGCCACGCGTTCGGCCAACACGCGGGTCGCGGTGATGAACGGGCAGACCATCGTCATCGGCGGTTTGATCAAGGACAAGGTCAATAAGAGCGTCAAGCAGGTTCCCTTGTTGGGGGACATTCCCCTGGTCGGCAACCTGTTCAAGCGGACCGAGACCGAGAAAGAGAAGATCGAACTGCTGGTCTTTCTGACGCCGTACGTGGCCCAGGAGCCGTCGCTGCTGACCAAGATGTCCGAGGAGGAGGAAGGACGCAGCACGATCAGCCAGGATTCGACCGGCGCCGACGCTTACAGGCGGCACATGGACGCGATGAAGAGGCCGTCCGGCGACCCGAATCAGCCTGCGAAGACGCCGGAGAGCAAGAAGTAGCAAACGCGGACGGTCCGGCAGGTAATTCGTGGCATCGGCGGGTCCAGGCCCGCCGATGCCACTTTGTTTCTGGAAAAGGGGACATTCTACTTTTCACGTGACGTTGGGAAGCAGAGTAACGGGGGAGGGAAAAAGTAGAATGTCCCCTTTTCGTGATTATCGGATTTCGACGCCGCACCAGTAGCGGGAGGTATTATTCTCGGCCGAGAGCCATTCGGAATGCCCGTCGAAGAACAGGTTGTTGCAGCCTTGATTGCGGTGCCGGTCGCGGGCGACCCGCCGGGTCAGATTGCTGCCTACAGCCTCTTGATCCGATCCAGCCATGTGTGTCACAGACCACACGTCCAGGAGGTTGAACACCGAGGCGATGTCGAGGTCTTTCCGATTGAGGATCACCGGTCGCCAAGGGCCGGCCTCATTGTCGGCCAGGTAGATCCGCTCGGCCGGGCGGAGGAGTCTGCTCAACTTGCTCGGGGCGTCCTTCTGTTTGCCTTTGTTGCCGGTCGCAAGGCCCGGGTCGTCCATATCCCAGGCGTTGACGACGTAATCGACCGTCTGGTCG
>JBDKUU010000566.1:0-5976 GCA_039679525.1 Phycisphaerales bacterium
CGGCCGCCCATATTCGCGAAGAGAAGGACGCCAACGAAAGCCTCAGAAAGGCCTTGCTTCTCTACAAGGAGATTCGCGAAAGGGGTTTGGCTGTGAAGGACCCGCGGTCTCTCGTCGCGGCCGTGCAGGCGGAGCATCTGGCCTTGGCCAGCGTCGCGTACCTCAAGGACATCCTCGACCTGCTCACGCTGGGCGGCGGCTCGCGGGGCTCCTACCTGGTCCTGAGCGAACACGGCATCCCAATTCATCCGGACGTCCGCGACCGGGCCACCGATGAGCCGCTGATGTTCAAGCCGGAGAATCCGGACCTCCGCAACAAGATCCTGAGACTCCAATATGACGAGACGTCGCCCGACCTGTTCAAGTGCCGGGCCGTCGCGCCCCGGACAATTCCGGTCGAGCGGCAGTCCTTCGAACCGGCTTGGCAGGACTATCGAGAGGGGCGAATCTACGAAATGTAGGGTGGGGCTTGCCCCACCGCAGACCAGATGGTGGGGCAAGCCCCACCCTACAGGACCGCGTTGCTTTTGGGAGAACTTATGGCCGTCATCGATCTGAAATCCGCATCCGAATGCAGATATGATATTCTCTCGCTGGGTGAAGTCATGATCCGGCTCGACCCTGGCGATGAACGGATTCACACCACGCGGACCTTCCGGGTCTGGGAAGGCGGCGGCGAGTACAACGTCGCCCGCGGCTTGAAACGGACGTTCGGCAAACGGGCGGCCGTCGCGACGGCTATCGTGGACAATCCCGTCGGCCGGCTGCTGGAGGACCTGATGTTCCAGGGCGGCGTCAGCCTGGAGTACGTCAAGTGGATGCCCTTCGATGGCATCGGCCGCAAGACCCGCGTCGGCCTGAACTTCACAGAACGCGGCTTCGGCATCCGCGGGGCCGTCGGCTGCTCCGACCGCGCCAACAGCGCCGCCTCGCAACTGAAGAAAGGGGACATCGACTGGGAGCGGATCTTCGGACGCGACGGCGTCCGCTGGTTCCACACCGGCGGCATCTTCGCCGCCCTGTCGACGACCACGCCGGACGTGATCATCGAAGCGGTCACCGCCGCGAAGAAGCACGGCACGATCGTCTCCTACGACCTCAACTACCGCAACTCGCTCTGGCGCGACGTCGGCGGGCAGGAGAAAGCCCGCCAGGTCAATCGAGCCATCGCCCCGTATATCGACGTCATGATCGGAAACGAGGAGGACTTTACGGCCGCCCTGGGCTTCGAAGTGACGGGCCTCGACAAGAGCTACTCGCAGCTCGATCCGACCAACTTCCGCAGGATGATCGAGGCCGCCGTCAAAGAGTTCCCGAACTTCAAGGCCGTCGCCACGACGCTGCGGCATGCCAAGACTGCAACGAAGAACGACTGGGGCGCGGTGATGTACGCCGGCGGGCAGTTCTATGACGCGACTCTGCGGCCGGACCTGGAGATCTACGACCGCGTCGGCGGCGGCGACAGCTTCGCCTCCGGCCTGATCTACGGCCTGATGGAGGGCAAAAGCCCCGAGCAGGCGGTCAACTACGGCGCGGCCCATGGGGCATTGGCGATGACCACGCCGGGCGACACGACCATGGCCACGTTGAGCGAAGTCGAAAAGGCAATGAAAGGCGCCGGCGCCCGCGTGGACAGATGAATCGATCAAGGACATGATACGGGCACGTGGGGTGGGTTCTCACCCCACGCGTTTCCATCAATGGCGGAACGCGTGGGTTAAGAACCCACCCTACGATGAATACACGCAATGGAGTGTTTCGAAACATGTTCGCAGAAACGGTGAAATGGGTCGGCGGCATCGACGGCCTGCTCGAGATGATCGATCAGCGGCTGCTGCCGACGCAATATGTGATCCTGAAGGTCCGCAGCGTCGAACAACTCCACGAGGCAATCCGGACACTGGCCATCCGCGGCGCTCCAGCCATCGGGGTCTCGGCGGCCTATGGCCCGATCCTGGCTCTCCAGTGGCTGGAGAAGCCCCGAGATGCGCAGGAGGCGGTAGACCACGCCCTGAAGGCCTGCGATTATCTCGCCACTTCGCGTCCGACGGCGGTGAACCTGTTCTGGGCCCTCGACCGCATGCGAGCCAAGATCCGGCTCGTCGCTTCCCGGCCCCAGGCAACCCCGCGACAGCTCGCGGAAGCCCTGCTGGCGGAGGCCAACGCGATCTACGCCGAGGACGTCGAAATGTGCAAGCGGATCGGCGTGAACGGCGAGAAGTTCATCCGCAACGGTTTCGGCGTACTGACCCACTGCAACGCGGGGGCTCTGGCTACGGCCGGGCAGGGAACCGCCCTGTCGGTGATGTTCGAAGCGCAGAAGAAAGGCAGGCGTTTCGAAGTCTATGCCGATGAGACCCGCCCCCTGCTCCAAGGCTCACGCCTGACCGCATGGGAATTGCAGCGAGCCGGGATTCCGGTGACCGTGATCTGCGACAACATGGCGGGCTTCCTGATGAAACAGGGGAAGATCCAGGCGGTGATCACCGGCGCCGACCGTATCGCGGCCAACGGCGACACGGCCAATAAGATCGGCACCTACAGCGTCAGCGTGCTGGCCAAACATCACGACATCCCGTTCTACATCGCGGCCCCCTCCAGCACGTTCGACATGAGCCTCTCCAGCGGCGATCAGATCCCCATCGAGCAGAGAAACGCCTCGGAGGTGACCTGGATCGGCAACACGCACGTGGCCCCGGACAACGTCGGCGTCTACAACCCCGCCTTCGACGTGACCCCGGCGCAGAACATCGCCGCGATCATCACGGAAAAGGGAGTCATCGAGAGACCCGATCGCGAAAGCGTTTCTTCACACCTGCAAACTTCGCCACGAACGTAATCGCCGATCGGGCGGGCGAGAGTGTGTCCTGCGATCTTCGCATGGGAAGGAGAGAAAATCTATGGGCAAAACGAAACGCGTTCGTTTCGCATCGGCGTTTGCATGCGCGGTCGTGCTGATGAACCTCGGCTGGCTGGCGGCATCGCCGCGAGCGGCAGTCGGCGTGCAGTCCCCGGGACTCTCGCCCGAGGACGAACGAAGCAGGATGGAAGACGCGCTGAAACGCAGGGGGCTGTTCGCGGAATATCAGGAGCAGAAGTCGCTCGACGACCTGAACCGTGCGAGGGAGAGGTATTATTCTGAGAAAGAGACCTCAGCCCGAGCGGAATGCGAGTCTCTCTTGACGCAGGTCTTGGCCATGCCCAAGCCCAGTGCACGAGCGTACTCCGTCTGCGCCGCAACAGCGAGCATGCTCGACAGACCCCAGCAGGCGATCGACATCGTGAAACAAGCCATCGCCAGGTATCCGGAGGAACACATCGAGGGGCCCATTTTGCCCCTCAAGATATCGGGCTACTATCGCATCGGAGCCCTGGCCACGCGAATCGGCGACATCAACGAGGCGACGCGAGCCTATGAGAGCGTTATCGCGAATTCACAGGGCCGCAAGGACAAAGAGTATCTCACCGGTCTATGCCACATCTATCTCGCGGACCTCGATCGCCGTACGCCGGGAAGAGAGCACGCGGCAGCCGGGAGATTGCGGCAAGTCATACAGACCGCGGATAGCGTCAACCGAGACGGCAGGGACGGCAGCGATCTCTTTGCCATTGATCTGATGAGGAGTTGGGCGGCGTGGGAATTGGCCAGAATCGAGCGGGGCAGCGCAGTACCTGAGACTGCGGCGGTCGCCAATGGGGATTGCCTGATATTCATAGCGACATGGGGCATAATCAGTTGTCCTTCCCTGGCGGAGTTGGAGCAGACGGCCGCATCCAGTCCCCCGTCGATCCTGCGCGATCTTGCAGGACTCACGCTGGCGGTTGATTATCTGCACAAATCAGATCTTGCCAAGGCACAGGAGTACCTGTCGCGCGTCGCCGAGAGCGACTCCTATTTCCAGTCGCAGGCCAAGATCTCACTGGAGGCTGTTCGCGCGGCGATCCGCCAGATGCACGAACGAATCCCCGCTCTTGTCCACGACCTCAAGTATGGCGCCCTGGAACAGCAGGAGCAGGCGGCCTCCCAGTTGAAGTCCGACAGCGGGCCGGAAGGCATCAAGGCGCTCCAGGACGCCCAGGAAGACCCCGACAAACGAGTTCGGTGTCTGGCTGCCTGTGCTTTGGCGACTCAATTCCGCGATCGATCAATCAAGCCGAAGGTCGCCCCGATTCTGGAGGGCCTTGCCGACGAGGAACCGCGGATACGCAAGATGGCGCAATCCGCGATAGCTTCCCATTCTGGGCTGGAATTCGGGCCCCGGGAAGTGGCGGCAATGGTCAAGCTGCTGGACGAGCACTACAGCGAGGAACTCCTGTCGGCAACGGTGAGATGCCTTCTCTTCTCAGAAGCAGAGGCGGGAGCCAACGTGGAAACCGCTCCGAAGTTGGCGCATCTGATCAATCATGAGAATCAGGAGATTCGCGCGAGAATCCTGGATGCTCTGGAGATGATGGATACTCCGGCGGCTCAAGCGGCCGCCGCCTTAGCGCAACGGCTCGACTCCGAGCAAAGCGACGAAGCACAGATTCGAATCATCGGCGTGCTCGAAAGAATCGGGCCTCCCGCTAAAGCAGCCGTGCCGGTGCTCATCAAGTACGCTCAGAGCGACGATCTGAACATCCAACACTTGGCGATCGAAGCCTTGACGCGCATATCGCCCGCCGACGCTGCACAGATCCGAAAAACCGCCGGCGAGCCCTGATCTTCAATGGCGTAAACTCGGCGCTTGGCTCAGGCGACGGCGACGACCTGCTTGACTTCGGGCACTCGCTCCTTCAGGATGCGCTCGATGCCCATCTTCATCGTCATGGTCGCGCCGGGGCAGCCCCGGCAGGCCCCCTGCAGGCGCACGCGAACGCTCTTGTCCGCGTCCACGCCCAGCAGTTGGACGTCGCCCCCGTGACCCTGGAGGGCCGGGCGAACCATTTCTATCACTTCGGCGACCTTCTCTTCGAAGGTTCTCTCAGCGCCGGTTTCGTTCGGATTGACATCAGTCATAAACAATCTCCACCAATCAACAGGCGATCATTATACCGGCGTCGCTGCCACCGGCAAACCCTTTTCTCCATACCGCGCAAAGCCCCCGGAGTTCGCGCTATTGACAACGGCGGCCAAAGTATGTACGTATAAGGCCTGTGCGTCGTATCACCACTTTTTGAAATTGGGAGGTTCAAACAAAATGAAGGCTGTTTTGGTTGGTGTGCTGCTGACTGCGTTGGCCGTTGCCGGCTGTGCGTCGAGCGAGGCCGAGAGTCAGGCCGTCGCCGGCTACAATTTTGGGAATCTGGACAAGATCGCGATCGTCGAAGTGACCGGGCGGGTCTACGGCGAGACCGCGAAGAATCAGATCAGCAATCTGTTCACGATGGCGCTGATGAAGAAGGGCTACACCTTCATCGAGCGCAAGGACGTGAAGGCCATCCTCAAGGAGCAGGAATTCCAGGCCTCCGATCTGACGACCGATGCGGGCGCCGCCAAGGCCGGCCAGATCCTCAACGTCCCGGCGGTGGTCATGATCGACATCCCCAAGTTCAAGGGCGAGAAGATGGAGATGTCGGCCAAGCTGATCGATGTCGAGAATGGAACCATCCTCTGGATGGGCACGGGCTCGGGCAGCACGGGTAAGGGCCTTGCCACGGTCGGCGGAGCCATCGCAGGCGCCGCGGCCGGCGCCGTGCTCGCCGGCGGCGATTCCGGCGATCGCGTGGTCGGCGGCGTCATCGGCGGTGTGGTCGGCGGCGTCGCGGGCAACGCGCTGTCCCCCAGCCTGGAAAAGCAAGTGAAGAAGGTCGTCGCCAAGGTGGTCAAGGACTTCCCGTCCCGGATTCCTTCGGCCGCACAGACCAAATGAGGCAGAGCAGTCCGGCGTAAGCAGCAATCCAGGGCCGAGGACACACAGCGTCTTCGGCCCTGTTTCTTTACCCCTTTTTGGAGGCGGCAGAAATGAACCGTCGGGAGTTTCTCGCAACAGGAGT
>JBDKUU010000567.1:0-2084 GCA_039679525.1 Phycisphaerales bacterium
GATTCCCGCTTTCGCGGGAATGACAAACGCGGGCAGGGGGCAGCGCATCGAGAATCTGGCAGAGTCCCTCGACGCGACCCTGTCATTCCTGCATCAAGCAGGAATCCAGGAACCTTGTGGGACCGGGCACGACACGGGAGAGTGGATTCCCGCTTTCGCGGGAATGACAAACGCGGGCAGGAGGCAGCGCATCGAGAATCTGGTAGAGTCCCTCGACACGACTCAGTCATTCCTGCGCCAAGCAGGAATCCAGGGACCTTGCGGGATCGGGCACGACACTGGAGAGTGGATTACCGCTTTCGCGGGAATGACAAACGCGGGCCGGGTGTGTTGGTTCAGCGGGAATTGGACAAGTTCCCTGGTCGGCCCAGTGACTCGGTTGGTGGGCTGACGATGGCATCATCGACTCCTGAGCGGTGTTTGTCAAGTCCTTGATTTCGGTATTGCCGTTTGGTTCGGCTCTCGCCGGTTCTCAGGCAGTTTTTCCCGGCGGGCGTTGGGTCGCGTTCGGGCGTTCGCCGGGAGCCTCCCCTTTTGCTTTCAAGGGAGGCTCGCGGCTTACGAAGAACGGTTCGCGTTCCCCGGCCCGGCAAGTCGGCCGCCACGCAACGGCGGCGTGGCCTCCGCCTTGCGAGGGCCTGCCGCCGGCTGGTTCGCGGGGTGATGGCTGTCGCGGATTCCATGGTTCCTTTCCTATCCAGATGTCACGCATCTACTTTCTGGGTCTCGGTTGCGGCGGCGGTTCGCCGGGCCTGACGGGCGGCCTGGAGCTTGGCGTCCCGGGCGGCAAAGATCTGCGCGGCCCGTCCTTCGAGCTGGTCCCGCGGCGTGATGTAGCCGAGGGCGCTGTGCAGGCGGACTGTGTTGTACCGCCGGACGTAGTCGGTCACGATGCGGCGGGCGTCCTCCAGCGACAGCGGGGTCTTGGGTCGGATGCACTCGACCTTGATGGACTGGTTGAACCGTTCGAGCTTTCCATTGCTCTGGGGATAGTACGGACTGGTCCGCACGTGGGTCATCCCGCTGATCCGGATGAACTGCTTGAAGTCTTTGGCGATGAACTGCGGTCCGTTGTCCGAGATGATGCGGGGTTTTGCGTCGGGGAACCGCTCGCGGGCCCGTTGCAAGAGGATCTCGACCTCGTGTTCGGTCATCGACTCGCGAAGGTCCCATTCGACGAGGAAGCGGCTGTAGCCGTCCAAAATGCTGCACAGGTAGTAGAAAGTCCCCTGGATATTGAGATAGGAGATGTCGATGTGCCAGTGCTCGTGGGGCGCCAGCGGCTGCTCGAATCCCCGGCCCTTGCGGGAGTGGGTGTTGGGGTTCCACCGTCGCAGGACCCCGGCGTCCTTGAGCACACGGTAGACGGTCGCGGGGCTGACGGCGAGCCGATCGGCGTCGAGCATCATGTAGGTCAGCCGGCGATAGCCTTCGCCGGGATGGCTGTTCCAGAAGTCCAGAATCATCCGTTTCTCCTCGTCGCGCAGCCAGAAGTCCCTCGGGATCCAGGCGTTGTGCTCGTTGACCTTGCCGTAGCGATCTTGCCACTGGTAGAACTTGCTGCGGGGGATGCCGATCCACCGGACGATCCGGCGGCAGCTGACGCCGGTCCGGCCGCTCCAGTGCCGCACATAATCGACCACCTGATCGCGGACGTCGGGCTGGGCCCAGGCGTCGTTCAGCCCAGACCAAGTGTTTTTTTTAGACGCACCTGCTCGGCCATGATCTCGGCGATGACCTCGTCCTTGGAGGCCAGGCGGGCCTTGAGCTGGGCGACTTCCTTCTGGAGCTTCTGGGCGGCGCGGTCCTCCACGCCGTGGTTGGTCCGCTCGAAGGCGGTGGTCCCGTGCTCGAACAGCTCCTGCTGCCAGCGGTAGAAGAGGTTCGGATTGAGGTCGTACTGCTGGCAGACCTCGGAGATGGGTTTGTGCTCCAGCAGATGGAGCCGCAGGATTTGCATCTTCTCCGGACTGGAGAACTGTCGTCGTGTCGTCATGAACATTCCCTTTCCAATTGACGGTCAATCTACTCTCTCACTCACAATCCGGGAATGTCCAATTCCGTCAGAGGCAACACAAATGTGG
>JBDKUU010000568.1:0-4721 GCA_039679525.1 Phycisphaerales bacterium
GGAAGCCCGAAAAGCGAAAAACGCATCCCGGGACCTTGCCACAGCAGCGGGATCGTCCCGACCGCCAGAGCCGGGCTCTGCCGGCATCATGCTGCTGGCCAAGAGCGCAAAACCTCCCTCCACACGCCCGCCGCGGGCGTGTTCGATCCGCCCAAGATGTGTAGGACAACGAGGGGGGCTTGACACAGAGAATGGGCCGCCCATCGGCGGATGATGAGAAGCCCTTCGTTGCAGGCGAACGATGGTTCTCTTCGCGTCTCCCCGCCGGTACCCGCAAAGCGATAAACGCGCCCTGCAGGGGAACACAGGAGCCGCACGCAGATATGAAACGGGCCTTCCCCCGTGAAGGGGAAGGCCCGTATGGTGCCGTGATCACCGCGAGGACACGGGTTCGCGCCCTTTCGCGGTCAATCCTCTGTGGCGAATCATTGCTGAGCCGGAGGCTGTTCCTGACCTTCGTTGGCGGCTTTCGCCTGCTCGCGCTTTTGGATCGCCTCTTTGATGCGAAGCGTGTCGCCGCCGGCGTCGCCGCTCGCGACCGGTCGGGACGGCATCTTGGACGCCTTCTTGGCGGGAGTTGCTGCCGTCGTCGGCGTAGCCGGATGCTCTTCCGGAGCCGGAGCGGCCGCCCACTGAACTCTTCGCAGGCTCAGGCCGATCTTGCGGGCCTCGGGGTCCACCTTGAGGATCTTGACTTCCACGTCGTCGCCGGGCTTGACCACATCCTGCGGCTTGTCGATCTTGTGATCGGCCAGCTCGCTGATGTGCAGCAGGCCTTCCAGCTCGGGCTCCAGCTCGACGAACGCGCCGAAGTTGGTGAGCTTGGCGATCTTGCCCTTGATGATCTGGCCCGGGATGTACTTCTCGGGAATCGCGTGGATCCAGGGATCCTCGGTCATCTGCTTCATGCCCAGGGAAATCCGCTGCTTCTCCTCGTTGACCTCGAGGACGACGCACTTGACTTCCTGGCCCTTCTGCAGGGCCTCGCTCGGATGGCCGTACTTGCGGGTCCAGCTCAGGTCCGAGATGTGAATCATGCCGTCGATGCCCGGCTCGATCTCGACGAAGGCGCCGAAGTTCGTCATGCTGCGGACGTTGGCCGTGACGATCGTGCCCGGCGGGTACTTGCGTGCCGCCAGTTCCCACGGGTTCGGCTCCGTCTGCTTCATGCCGAGCGAGATCTCCTGTTTCTCCTTGTTGACGTTCAGGACGACCACTTCGATCTCGTCGTCGAGGTTGACCATCTCGCTGGGGTGCGACAGCCGGCGGGTCCAGCTCATCTCGCTGATGTGGACCAGGCCCTCGATCCCGTCTTCCAGGCGGACGAAAACGCCGTAGTTCATGACGTTGACGACCTTGCCCTTGACATGGGAGGTGACGGGGTACTTGGCCTCGACGTTCTCCCACGGGCTCGGCTGCTTCTGCTTGAGGCCCAGGGATATCTTCTCGTTCTCTTTGTCCACGCCGATGACGACGCACTCGATCTCCTGGTCGATGTCCACGACTTCGGAGGGGTGCGAGATCCGGCCCCAACTGAGGTCGGAGATGTGCAGCAGGCCGTCGAGGCCGCCGAGGTCGACGAACACGCCGAAGTCCGCGATGTTCTTGACGACGCCCTTGCGGATCTGGCCGACTTCGATCTCGTTGAGGAGCTTGTCCTTGCTGGCCCGACGCTCCTCTTCGATGAGCTTGCGGCGGGAGACCACGATGTTGCGGTTCTCGACGTCGATCTTGAGGACTTTGCACTCGACTTCTTTGCCGATGAACCGGCTGATGTCGCCGGGCTTGCGAATATCGACTTGCGAGGCGGGCAGGAAGACGGGCACGCCGATGTCGACGAGCAAGCCGCCCTTGATCCGGCGGATGACGCGACCCTTGACGACGTCGCCTTCCTTCTTGGTGTTGATGATGTATTCCCAGCCCCGGATCATGTCTGCTTTGCGTTTGCTCAGCAGGATCAGTCCACTTTCGGAATCGGTGTCTTCGAGCAAGACCTCGATCTCCGTGCCCGGGGCGGCGTCATCGGGAGTATCGAACTCCCCTGCATCGACCACGCCCTCGCTCTTGAGACCCACCTCGACGATCACGTCGTTGCCGATCTGGGAAACGATCGTGCCCTTGAGGTTGGTTCCCGGCAGACGAGAATCTACTTTGCGCTGGAGGATTTGCTCGAGGTACTGGTTCTCACCGTCCCCGAACATCTCCTGAATCTGCTGATCCAGCTTCTCGTCGGACAAACCCAGCTTGTTGACTAGATTACGATCTACCATACTGTTTGATTTCCCTTGTGGAGTCTGTTCATCTCGCCGGCCGATGCCCCACATACACACCGGCAGGCTCTACAGCGTGTTGCAGTAACAAAAGTTAGTCAAACGCCTTCCCGTCCCCGCCCACGCAGCGGAGACAGGTACTCTAAGAAGGCCCCGGGAAAACAAGAGATTCGACCTGATCTCCATGCCGCCCAAGACCCACCTATTCAGTTTTCATCTGTGGCTTTACCCCTTTTCGTCGAAGCTCTCCAGGTGCTTGACGAATTCGTCAATCACCCAGTTCGGCGTCGAGGCGCCGGCCGTTACCCCGGCAACATGCTTGCCAAACAGTACATTTTTATCAAGCTCGTCCCAATTCTGCAAGTGAAACGTTGCGTTATTGTGATTTTTGCACAACTCGGCCAGCCGGCGGGTATTGGCGCTGTGGAGCCCCCCCAGGACGAACATGATGTCGACTTCCTTGCACAGGGCGATAGCCGATTCCTGCCGTTTGACAGCCTCCTTGCACAGGGTGTTGATGACCTTCATCTCCCGGAAGCTCCCCCGACCGATGGCCCCGACCATCCGGCCCAGGTGTTCCGGGCTCTGGGTCGTCTGGCAGACGATCCCCAGCCGCCGGTCCGAGGGCAGCCGATCCAGGTCCGTTTCCTCGGCCACCACCACGACGTCGTGGACGCAGCCCATGACCCCCTGCACCTCCGGGTGGTTCTCCTCCCCGATGATGACGACCTCGTAACCCTCTTCTTCGAGCTGTTTGGCGAGTTGCTGGACGCGTTTGACCAGGACGCAGGTGGCGTCGACGATGCGAAGGCCCTTCTCGTGGAGCCGCTCCAACTCGCGGGGCGAGACCCCGTGCGAACGGATCAGAACCGTCCCGGACTCGATCTCATCGACAGAATCGACGGTCCGCAGGCCCGCGTCGGCCAGTCGCTGCACGACGTCTTCGTTGTGGATGATCGGACCCAGGCAGTGGACCTGCTCGTTCGAGGCGGTCCCCGCCAGGATCCGCTCGGCCGTACTGATGGCGTTGCGAACCCCCGGGCAGAACCCGCACTTCTCTGCTACCATGACCTTCATAGGATGTTCCTACACTCCCGTCGGAGCCCCGGTTCGACTCTTCCATGCCATTCGCCGTCGCCGCATTCCAGTCACACCTGGGCCCGCGAATGTAGGGTGGGTTCTCAACCCACGCGTGAAAAGGCATCGATTGCTGAAACGCGTGGGGCAAGGCCCCACCCTGCCACGCCGGCTATGCCAAAAACGTGAGCCGTCTCAGTTCGGCATCCGATTCGGGCGCCATGCTTACGCTGGCGTAAGCATGCTCTTTCGTATCGCGGCAAGACATGGCTACGAAGCGTAGCCATGGCACCCACTCACAAGGTTACAGTGGCCGCCGTACGACCACGCCGGCCATGCCAAAAAGGCGAGCCGTCTCAGTTCGGCGTCCATTCACCAGATTGGAATGGCCACCGTCGCAGGGGCAGGTTTCAAACCTGCCCCCACGTGCGTATGCGATCATCCGCCCCGCAGTCGGGGTCGGAACCTATCCAGCGATCCGCCGGCCCTCATGGTTAGTCGCTGATTCCGGCGGACCGCCTATCTGATCTACGTGCCGGTGAAGGCACGGATCATTCAACCATCAATCAACAACCCTCCGATCGATCAGACAAGCTGCGTCTTGCCGGGCGTGGCGACCGGCTCGACAGGCAGGTCGATCCAGTCGTACTTCGGCGGCGTCAGGTCCTGCTTCGAGGCGTTCATCGCCCAGTCCCACTTCAGGGCCCGGCCCGTGTACGCGCTCATGCGTCCCATCACCGCGTTCATCGTGCTCTCGGCGACGTTTTTGGCTTCGTTTATCGGCTTGCCTTCGCGAACGCCGGCGATCAGGTCGGCCATCTCCTGGACGTAATGGTCGGGATCGGGGCCTTCATAGGTGAACGGCTTCTCGCCCATGATGACGCCGCGATCGACGTCCGCGACGCCCTTGGTGCCCACGACCCGCTCGGCGATCCGGTCCGTGCTGCCGTTGATCTGGCGGCAATAGCTCGCGACCCGCACGCCGCCGGCGTATTCGAATTCGACAGCGAAGTGGTCGTAGATGTTGCCCAGGGTGCGAACGGCCCGGCCGCCCATGCCCATACATTGCTCGGGATGTCCCTGCAGGGCCCAGTTGATCACGTCGAGATTGTGCACGTGCTGCTCGACGATGTGGTCGCCGCTGGTCCAGGTGAACCACGGCCAGCTCCGGCATTGCCACTCCATGTCGGACAGGCTGCCCTTGTCCCACCATTTCCAGTAGCCGAGCATGTCGCCGCCGTTCCAGTAGGCCTGGGCGGCGACGATCTGGCCGATCTGGCCGTCGTGGATTCGGCGGATGATCTCCTGATATTTCTTGCTGTGGCGACGCTGCGTGCCGGCGACGATGGAGAGGTTCTTCTGCTTGGCCAGTTC
>JBDKUU010000569.1:0-2662 GCA_039679525.1 Phycisphaerales bacterium
AATAGGGCTGCTCGCTCTCGTCGAGAAAGACAACCTTGCCGCCGTAGGTCCAGCCCGCGGGCCCGATTCGAAACTTCGATCGCTCGCTGTTCGTGTAGTCGCCATCGTCGAACTCGATGTAGGAGAGCCGGCAGTTGCTCCCGAACCGGCCTTCCGTGATGATCTCTTCTTCCTGGACTTCCGACAGATCGGACGAAGTGATCTCCCGAAGCAGATAGCTCTGCTCCGACGGATCGACGATCACCTCGTATCGACGGCCGGTCTCAGCCGCGCTGGAGGCGGCCATCTGCATCGTGGAGACGAAGTCCTGCACCTGCGATTTGAAGCCCTGCCGGCGAAGCACGCCGAACAGATTCGTCTGAACCAGCATGACCAGCAGGCCCAGCATCGTCAACACGACGATCAGTTCGACGAGCGTGAACGCCGCGGCGCGGGCCCGCGAGCCCCGCCTGTCGAACCCGGCATCGGCATCGAGCCGATCAGTTGGCATCGGTGCTGAGCAGATCCGTGTCATAGCCTTCGCCTTCCGGCTGGCCGTCCGCTCCGAGGCTCTTGATCACGAAGGGCTTGCCGCTCTCCGGATGGAGCTCGTAGATGAAATCGCGGTTCCAGGCGTCCTTGGGAAGATCGGTCGTTTCAAGGTATCCGCCCGCCGGGTAGTTGGTGACGTCGGCCGGCTGTTGAATCAGAACCGTCAGTCCCTCGTCTTCGCCGGGCCATCGGCCGCAGTCCATGTGGAACTCGTTGACGGCCGTGTGCAGAAGCTTCAAATTGGCCTTCGTCTGAATCACCTTGCCCTGGTCGATCTTGCCGACGAAGTTCCTCACGACCACGGCGGCCAGCAGGCCCAGGATGATCAGCACCGCCATCAGCTCGACCATGGTGAAGCCCCGTGGGCTCAGTCTTCTTCTATTCTCCTTCATAGTCCTTCAACTCCCAAAAGGCTCAGATTTTCACTGCCGAAATCCGCAGGATGGGCAGAATCGTTGCATAGGCGATCACGCCGATGACCGCCGCCATAAGGATGATGATCAGCGGCTCCACCGCCGCACTAAGACGTTCGATAACGACATCCGTCGAGGACTCCAGGTTCTCGCTGATGCTCTTGAGCATCGTCTCCAGCTCGCCGCTCTTCTCGCCGACGGCCACCATGTGCGCGATGGCCGGATCGATCACGCCGCTCTCCCGCAAGGGCGTGGCGATGTCCGCGCCGGCGAGGATGCGCTCTCTCGCCTGCTGAATGGCTCGTTTCATGAGGCTGTTGCCCGTCGTCTCGGCGACGACCCGAAGCGATTCGGCCATGGCCAGGCCCGAGCCGATCAGCGTCGAGAGCGTCGAGGCGAACCTCGCGACCACGCGCTGCTTGATGAGCGGCCCGAAGACCGGCAGCGAGAGCAGGAACTTGTCCCGCAAATAGGCGCCGCGATCGGTCCGGAAGAAACGCTTGAGCCCGATGAAGATCCCGGCGATGGCCGCCAGCAGAACCAGCACCCGCCAGCTCGTCAGGATGTGGCTGAAGTTCATCAACTGCTGCGTGACCCACGGCAGTTGCTGACCCGCCTGGATGATCTGCTTGCCGATGGGCGGAATCACCTTCGTCGTCAGGATCACGATGGCCCCCAGGCAGAAGAACACCAGGACGATCGGGTAGATCATCGCCGTGAGGACCTTCGACTCGACGCGCTGTCGCTTCTCCATGAAGCCCGCGATGGTCTTGAGGCCCTCGCCGAGGGTGCCCGTGACCTCGCCCACGCGAACCATGGCCACGAAGATCACGTCGAAATAGTCCTCGTAGTCCTTCAGGGCGTCGGTGAACGACTCGCCCGTCACGACCCGGTCCCGGATCTCCGTCAAGGCGGTCTTGAACCGCTGGTCGGCGACCTGCATCGTCAGGACCGACAGCGCCTCGGTGAGCTTGTTCCCCGAGTTCAGAAGCGTGGCGAGCTGCTTGGTGAAATCGATGAGCTGAGACTTGCTCGTCCGGCGGAAGGCCGAGAACACGGCTCGCTTGCCCTCCTCGGCCGAGGTGATCTCCGTGATGGAAGACGGATGGACGCTCCGCATTCGCAGTTGCTTGCGGGCGGCGAAGGGGCTCTCGGCGTTGAGCGTCCCCTTGATCTTCTTGCCGTTGCCCGCAATCGCGATGTATTCGTATCTTGGCATTGGAGTTCGTGTCTTCGAGCCGGGCTCAGCCGTGTTTCACATTTCCCGATTTGGAGCATTCGAATTTGTTTCGGATTTCGAATTTCGAATTTCGGATTTTCCTCATAAGTCCGCCTGAGTCACGCGCAGCACCTCGGCGACCGTGGTCTGGCCGGCGAGGACCTTGCGGGCCCCGTCCATCCGGAGCGTCTGCATGCCCGCCTCCAGGGCGAGACTCTTGATCGAGCCGGCGGTCTCCCGCCGATAGATCAACTCCTGTATCTTATCGCTGATGAGCATTACTTCATAGATGCCGGTTCGGCCGCGATAACCCGTCTTGAAACACTTCTCGCATCCCTCGCCGACGTAGAACTGCGCGTCCGGGGTGCCTTCCAGGCCGAGTTCGCTGAGCTGCTGGGCCGTGGGTTTGGACGGCTTCTTGCAGTCGGGGCAGATCCGCCGCACGAGACGCTGGGCCACGATGGCGATCAGCGAGGAGCTGACCAGGTACGGCTCAACT
>JBDKUU010000570.1:0-2151 GCA_039679525.1 Phycisphaerales bacterium
CCTGTCTCCATCACCCAGTTCCCGGCCGGGCTCAGCGAGGGCGGGCCCCACGATTTCTACTCCAACGGCGACTACTGGTGGCCCGATCCCAACAAGCCGGGCGGTCTGCCCTATGTCCGCCGGGACGGGCAGTCCAATCCGGACAACTTCTCGGCCCACCGCATCGCGCTTCGCAACATGCGAAACGCCGTAGCGGCGCTCGCGGCGGCTTACGCTCTCGACGGGCAGGAGAAATACGCCGCGAAGGCCGTGACGTTGCTCAGGGTGTTCTTCCTCGACGAGGCCACGAGGATGAATCCGAGCCTGCTCTACGCCCAGGCCATCCCGGGCGTTTCGTCCGGTCGCGGGATCGGCATCATCGACACGCTTCATCTGGCCGAGGTGCCTCTCGCCGTCATGGCCATCGACAAGTCCAAGGCGACGACGCCCGAGGTCCGCGATGGCCTCAAGAAATGGTTTGCCGACTACGCTCAATGGATGACCACGCACCGCTACGGCCTGGACGAGATGAACGCGAAGAACAACCACAGCGTCGCGTACATGGTCCAACTCGCCGTCTTCGCCAGGCTGACGGGCGACGGAGAGAAGCTCGACCTGTGCCGCAGGCGATACAAGGAGGTTTTCGTCCCGCAGCAGATGGCCGTGGACGGCAGCTTCCCGCAGGAGTTGGCCCGAACCAAGCCTTACGGCTACTCGATCTTTCAGTTGGACAACATGGCCATTTTGTGCCAGTTGCTCTCGACGCCCGACGAGAATCTCTGGACGTTCGCACTCCCCGACGGCCGGGGTATCCGCAAGGCCGTCGAGTACCTCTATCCGTATTTGCGGGACAAGAGCGCCTGGACGCGTAAGCCGGACGTGGAGCATTTCGAAGCCTGGCCTGTTCGGCAGCCGGCCCTGTTATTCGCGGGCTATGCTTTCGGCGAGGGCAAATACATCGACTTGTGGGAGACCCTCGAACCCGATCCGACAGACGCCGAGGTCCAGCGGAACATGGCCATCACCCAACCGCTGCTGTGGGTCTTGTCGCCCGGCGATGCGCCGCTGAGCGAGAAGCGATAGCGCGCCGACCCATCGGGCGACTGTCGAGTAGGAGTGCGATGCGTGGGGTCGTAGGGTGTGCCGTGCACACCAATCCGAGGTTCAATTCCTCGAAGATGGTGTGCATGGCACACCCTACATGCTCCTGGGGGAGCGGCTTGCCCCACCGGGAATCAACTCGCCGGCTGCGTGCAGGCTTCCCAGAGATGCTGGACCTTCTGCAGGTGGGTTTGGGTGCTCTGGCGGAGCAGTTGCAGAGTCCGGCGGATCTGGGGATCCTCACTGGAGAAGACTTCGAAGTAGCGATGCTCGAGCAGGGCACGCTCCAAGTCCAGCGCGACGGACAAAGCGTTGACGCGAGTCAGGCTCGATGCGTCGGAGGCTTCGATCAGCCTGTTGACGTAGGCGAGCGAGAGCTCGATCGTCTTGGTGGGGAAGCGGCTCACGACGAGGCTGGCCGGATCGTCCTCGATCCGCGATCGGAGCGACTGGACCCAGTTGGCGTGCTGCTGTTCCTCTCGCGACAAGCCCAGCCAGAACTCACGATCCGCCGGGAATCTGCGGGCGTACGCCGCGTACAATCGGCCGATGGCCTTCTCGTGGTCTTTCAGCAAATCCAGTTCGCGAATCGTCGTACCTCCTGCACTCGAGTCCTTGCTCCTGATGTTCGATACCGGCCCTGCGACGCCGGTGTTCGCATCAAAAGCGTTTTGCCTGGAAAGGCCGACCGGCACCGGCTGCGTCGGCCGTCCGTCGGCTGCGGACTCGGCAGTCCTTGGGCAGCGTGGTCCCCTCGTTGTGCCAGCAGATATAGCATTCCGTGGGCCGCACCTTCTGGCCGAGCGTGGCGCACGGCAGGGCGTGAGGGCATTCGGCGCAGAGGGAATCGCATCGCCTGCAGACTCGCACTTTGTTCTGGATTGAATGGGCATTCATCCAACACCTCCTCCCATTGGCCGGCCGATGAAGGGGTTCGACGCCGAATGGGATGCGTTGGCGAGTCCCACCGGCGGATGTCCCATTTGCGGCCAGCAGAGTATTCATCGGCCGGATTGAAGTCCGACTTGAGGTCCGAGAACAAGGCCGGGTGCAGCTCAGGCCCGGGTGGAC
>JBDKUU010000571.1:0-21623 GCA_039679525.1 Phycisphaerales bacterium
CCACGTCTACGTATGCGGCCCATGCACACCGATGAGGCCGTCCACGCCCAGAAGTTCGGCCGCGACCTTCTGCAGGGGACCTACAGGTACGATCCCAACGAGTACCACGGTCCCACGCTCATCTACGCCACACTGATCCCCGCCAGGCTCAGCGGGGCGGACACCTACGCCCAAGTCACCGAGGTCACGCTGCGCATCGTCCCGGTGGTCTTCGGCACGCTGCTGGTCCTGCTGATTGCCGGCTTGTCGCGAGGTCTCGGGTTCGCCGCGGTCGTTGCGGCGGTCCTGGCGGCCCTCTCTCCTGCGATGGTCTTTTACAGCCGGTACTACATCCAGGAGATGCTGCTGGCTTGTTTCACCCTGGGTCTGATCGTTTGCGGGTATAGCTATGCGAGGACGAGATCCCTGCTGTGGGCGATCGCCGCGGGCGCGTTCGCCGGACTGATGCACGCCACGAAGGAGACCGCGATCATCGCCTTTGCCTCGATGGCCCTGGCCCTGGTCGTCGTGATTGCGACGCAGCCGGGCCGGAGACGGCGCATCCTCGCCGGCGTCAATTGGCTCCATATCCTGTTGGGAGTCGTGGCGGCGGTTCTCGTCTCGGCCGCAGTGTTCTCGGGGTTCTTCCGCCGTCCGGAAGCCATTCTGGACTCCTATCGCACGTACGGCGTCTATCTCAGCCGGGGCGGCGGCCAGGACACCACGCACGTGCACCCGTGGTACTACTATCTGCAAATCCTCCTGTATGCACGGTATTTCCACGGGCCGATCTGGACCGAGGCCTGGATTGTCCTGCTGGCCGTTGTCGGAGCGGTCGCTGCCTTCCGAGGTCCCCGTGTAGGCCCGGTCGATTCGAAGCTCGTGCGATTTCTCGCGGTCTACACGGCGGCGATGATCGTCGTCTATTCCGCGATTCCCTACAAGACACCGTGGTGCGTGCTGAGCTTCCTGACCGGCTTGATCCTCTTGGCCGGGGTCGGAGCTGCATCGCTCTGGACATGGGCGAAAGGACCGGCCCTGCGGGGCGTCGTCGGCGTACTGGTTCTCGCGGCCGCTGCGCACCTGGCATTCCTGGCCTATCGAGCGAATTTCGTTTACTACGCGGACAGTCGCAGTCCCTACGTGTACGCCCATCCGACAGAGGAGATCTTCACCGCAGTGAACGTGGTCAGGGAATACGCCGCGACGGTGGGCGTGGGGCATTCGCCGGAAAGACGGCTCCAGATTGCAGTCCCCGGCAACGATTACTGGCCGCTGCCGTGGTATTTCCGCGATCTGCCGTGCGTAGGGTACACGTCGGAGGTGCCGAGCGACGTCGGGCCGGTGATTCTCATCTCCGACGCACTGGAAGGCGCCCTGTCCCGCAGACTCTACGAGGAGACGCCTCGCGAGCAGCGGCGGATGTACCTGTATCTGTTCGACGATCCGTACTACATCTGGGCCAGGCCGGGCGTGAAGCTGCTGGGCTTCGTCCGCAAAGATCTGTGGGACGAGCTTGCGTCCCGGCAATCGGACCCGGCCGCACTGATTGAGGGAGCCCATGAAAGACAAACCCCAACCACCGGAGACTCAGTTCGTCCGTAGCGACTGGTCGGCCGTGCCCAACGTGCATCGCTTCTCGCACTTGGCGATGGCGACGACGTTCGAGGTGATGATCCAGTACGAGGACCGCGCGTACGCCCAGCAGGCGGCGATGGCGGCCTTCGACGAGGTCGATCGCATCGAAGGGGCGCTGAGCCGCTTCCTGGAGACCAGCGACGTCACGCAGATCAACCATCTGCCTGCGGAGAAACCCCTGCACATTGCCCTCGATACCTTCGAGTGTCTGCGGATCAGCGCCGAGAGTTACGATGAGACCGGCGGCGCATTCGACGTCACGGTGGGGCTTCTCGTGGACTGCTGGCGGGACGAGGACAAGAAGCCGCGGACGCCTTCGCAGGAAGAGCTGCAATTCGCCCTGGATCACACCGGCACGGACTTGATTCTGCTCGACGAACCGAGCTGCGCCGTGGCCCTGCTGGCAAGCCCCGTTCGCGTCGATCTGGGGGGCGTGGGCAAGGGCTACGCCGTGGATCGAATGGCCGAGACCCTGCGGGAATGGAGCATCGATCGGGCCTTGATCCACGGCGGGTTCAGCTCGGTCCTGGCTCTCGACGCTCCCGCCGGCCTGCGAGGCTGGCCGGTGAGCCTGAGCCATCCGAAAGACCGCAGTCGAACGCTCGCCCGCCTGGACATCGAACACCTCTCCGTCAGCGGCTCGGGCGTCGAGAAGGGGCGTCACATCATCGATCCGCGGACCGGCCGGCCCGTCGAGGGCAAGCTGGCGACCTGGTCGATCGCCCGCGACGCCGCCCGCGCGGACGCGCTGTCCACGGCGTTCATGGTGATGAGCGAGAGCGAGGTCGTGGAGTTCTGTCGCGAGCACGCCGACACGCGGGGACTGCTCATTCTGCCCGGAGACGAGACGACGGGTCGAGCCGAGCGGATCATTCCCGCAGGCGCGTGGCAGCCCGGCGAACTCACGATCTGAACGCGCTCCCGCTATCTGTTCCGCGAGCTTCGAGCCATCGTTCGCTTGAGCTTGTACAGCTCGACCAGGACGGGCCACGGGGTGCGGGCGACCGAGAGCCGGCTGTCCGGATCGCATGCCCATTCGACAGGGAACTCGGCGATGCGATAGCCTTTCTCCCGGGCTCGCAGAATGATCTCGATGTCGAAGAGGAAGCCGTCGGTGACGCACAGGCCGTACAACTCCCGGGCCACGTCGCCCTTGTACATCTTGAATCCGCACTGCGTGTCGGTCAGCTCCCGAGGCGTGCCGAGCATCGTACGGACGGTGAACTTGAACGATCGCGATAGAAACCGGCGGTGCCACGGCTGATCCTGGAGAATGTCGCTCTGGATGTGGCGCCGGGAGCCGTGCGCGATGTCGAACTGGCCGCTCTTGAGCAATTCCAGGCCCTGCAGGGCGTCGCCATAGGGGATGCACAAGCCGCAATCGGCGAACATGGCGTACCGGCCCGCAGCGGCCTTCATGCCCGTGCGGACGCCGTACCCTTTGCCGCGGTGTCTTTCGTAGCGGATGACGTTGAGCTTCACGGCCGGCGGTACGCGAACCTCCCGGGCCGCCTCGGCGGTCCTGTCCTGGCTGCCATCGTCGACGACGATGACCTCCCCGGCGAGTGAATTGGCTTGGAGGAACTCCGCTGCGGCCTTCACATCCCGGGCGATCTTCTTGCTCTCCTCGAAGGCCGGTATAACGATCGATAAATCCATGCTGTCTTTCCAAAGGGAATGCAGGCGTCCTGCATCGTATTGCCGTCCGCCATTATACGCCCGAACGCCGGAGCGGCAAAGAGGGAAACGACGAAGCACTCTCGCTCATCGTGCAGAACAGAATCGCTGGACCGAGAGACTGGACCTGGCGATTGCCATAATGTAACATAGTTCAATGCCCGTAGGCGTTGCCATCGAGAACCGCGAACTGATTCTGAGGGGCAATAGATGCTGCTGTTCGAATGGGATCCCAACAAGGCGAGAGAGAATCTTGAAACGCACGGCATTTCATTTGACGAAGCGAGCACGGCATTCCGCGATACTCTTTCACTCGCCATTTATGATCCCCTGCATTCTGAGGAGGAGGATCGATTCGTCTTGATCGGAAGTTCTCATAGAAACCGTCTCTTGGTAATCGTTCATACGGATAGGGGCGACAGGATCAGGCTGATCAGTGCGAGAAAGGCATCCCAGAAGGAAAGGTCGCAATATGAAGCGAATGCAAAAAGATCCAGACATGCTTGAAGAATATGATTTCAGCAAGGGTGTTCAGGGAAAGTACGTAGAAAGATACTCGGAAGGAACCAACGTCGTGGTCATCGAGGCGGACGTTGCCGAAATCTTCCCGGATCACGACTCCGTGAATCAGGCTTTGAGGTCGTTAGCGGAAATCGTCAGACGACAAAGAAAGAAGCCTGCATAGCCAGTCATGCTCCTGTCGAGAACCGCGAATTGATTCGGAGATACTGGAATGGACACTCCGGTGTCTGAGGCTCGGGCGAAACAGGTCAGATTCGATGAGGACACCATGTGGGTTGGTTTGGCGGACGGGCGCACGCTCGGTGTTCCTCTAGCATATTTCCCTCGACTTCTCAACGCTTCGGCTGAGGAACGGACGAAGTACGTGATAAGCGGCGGGAGATCAGGCCTGCATTGGGATGATCTCGATGAAGACATCTCCGTCCCCGCCTTGCTCCTCGGCGTCGGCGACAGGACGCGCAAATCGGCACCGTAAGAAGTAGGCATGATATTCTCGGACCTCGCCCCAGAGGGAGTTGGCACGCACATGGAGCAAATCGGCACAGCCCTGCAGATGGCGAAGGGGTTCGCAGACGCCGTCCTACTGAAACCGCTTGGTGAACTTGGCGGT
The DNA here is from genome assembly GCA_039679525.1 of Phycisphaerales bacterium. Lineage (GTDB taxonomy): Bacteria > Planctomycetota > Phycisphaerae > Sedimentisphaerales > Anaerobacaceae > PLanc-01. The sequence continues at coordinate 4,427 of JBDKUU010000571.1, forward strand.
ATCCTATCCGACACGATTGGTTATTGGCGGCTCAAGAATCAGGTCCGCCTGATGGTCAAAGCCAAGGAATGGCTGGAGCAGAAGAAGGTCGATCCGGCCAAGGTGTTGCCGGACATCTTCGTCCCCATCCTCGACGAAGGCAGCAAGGTCGAAGATGAGCAACTGTCCGACATGTTCGCTTCGCTGTTGGCATCACATTTGGACAGCAAGACACAGGACCGAGTGCATCCCTCCTTTCCGAAAGTGCTGTCCCAGTTGTCTCCCTTGGATGCGAGGGAGATGGTCGAGTTCCGGAAGCGTGCCTCGGACAAGGAGTATCGTTCGTTGGGGCTGCGAGGTGGGGTGCTAACGGTCAAGATGATCGCTGAGTTGCTGGGGATGTCCGAAGCCCAGGCGTACCTCAGTGCGCTCAATCTCCATCGACTCGGGATCATCCAGCATGTTGGCTACAAGCCGCCAGCCAAACATCCTATGCCAACCTTCTTTGAGGACATCGCTGCCCACCAAGAGTATCGCGTAAGCGAATACGGAATTGTCTTCTGCGATGCTTGCCATCGATTCGAAGACGATACGATGGCCTACTACCCCAAGTACGACCAAAGGCACGTCGAACCATCCGCCTAGCTGCCTCGTCTGACTTTGCGAGCCGGGTAGCCATGTGTGATCGTTCACGTCATTGGCGTCACATGAGAACACGAGGCGTGGGAAAGAAAAGGGCGGCTGTCCATGTCGGACAGCCGCCCTTGAAGACTCGGATTCGATGCCTCTTCTGGCTTACTTGATTTCTTCGCCGATCCAGCCGCAGAGTTCTTGGACCTCCTGGAGCGTGATGTCGCCCATGTGGGCGATGCGGAAGGTCTTGTCCTTGAGGTCGCCGTAGCCGGCGCTGAAGATCGTGTTGTGCTTGACCTTGACGGCCTTGATCACGTCGCCCACGTTGATGCCGCGGGTGTTCTTGATCGTCGTCAGAGTGTTCGAGGCGTACTTCTCCTCGCAGAACAACTCGAAGCCGCTCTTTTTGGCCCAGCCGCGGCAGAAATCCGCCATTTTCTTATGCCGGGCCCAGACGTTTTCGATACCTTCGTTGACGAACTTCGTGCACTGGTAGTGCAGGCCCATGATGTGCGGAATGCTCGGCGTCACGAGCGTCTGGCTCTTCTCGGCGGCCTTGGCCCACTGGATGAAGTCGAAGTAGTATCCGCGGGCGGGCACGCTCTTGGCCTTCTCGACGGCGCGCTTGCTCACCGCGGCCACCGTGAAGCCCGGCGGCAGGGCGAACGCCTTCTGCACCGAGGCGAACACGACGTCCCAGCCGAGTTCGTCGAAATGGATCGGCTGGCCGATCATGCCGCTGACGGCGTCCACGAACACCAGCACGTTCGGGTGCTTGGCCTTCATCATTTTAGCGATGTCGTAGATCGGGTTCATCAGCCCGGTGCTCGTTTCGTTGTAGATCAGCGTGATCGCGGCGTACTTGCCGGCGGAGAGCTTCGCGTCGATCTGTTCGGGCAGGGTGGGCTTGCCCCATTCGACCTTGAGCAGATCGACCTTGCGGCCGCAATCCTTCACGACGTCCGCCCACTTGTCGCTGAACGCGCCGCAGCAGGTGGCCAGGACGGTCTCGTCGGGGTGCACGCAGTTGCGAATCGAGGCTTCCCAGAGTCCCGAGCCGCTCGACGTCGAGAGGAAGATATATTGCTTCGTGAACAGCAGCTTCTTGAGCATATCCACGACTTCGCCGTGGAGCACGCCGTACTCTTTGTCGCGATGACCAAGCGTCGGGCGAGCCAGTTGCTGCAGGACATCATCGTTGACCTTCACGGGGCCAGGGATGAACAATCTCGGCGGGTTCTTCCAGTCTGCCATTTGGGCTCTCCAACAGTCACATTTTTTGGATGGTTAACCCGGTGTACATCTTCGGGTAGAAGTAGGTTGATTTGTGGGGCATCCGCTCGCCGGCGTCGGCGATCTGGGCCAGCCGCTTCATCTTCACCGGGTTCGTGAAGAACGCGACCTGCTTGCGGCCGGAATCGACCTGGCGGATGATCTCGTCGATGGCGTTGGGCACGTCCTTGACGTACTCGACGAAATCCGAGTTGCCCATTTTTTCCTCGGTCAGGCCGAGCATGCCTTCGAGGATGAGCTTCTGGAGCACGGCGACGTCGAGCGTCTGCCAGGCTTCGCTCTTGTCCGGGGCCGCGGCCTTCATGAGCGACTTGTCCTTGAGCACGGCGACGCAGAACTTGCCCTCGCCCAGGTAGATGCCCAGGGGGGTCTCATCTTTCTCATGCACGGCCTTCATGATTTTGAGCATGTCCAGTTTGCTGCCGATCTTCATCACGGTGAAGCCGGGGGACAGACGCGAGACGAACTCCTGCCATTTGAAGCCGTCGAGACCGCCGACAACGCGATGGGTCGCCAGCACCACGAGGCCTTTTTGGGCGGCGTTGGTGAAGGCGATCATCTGGTACTTCGCGGCGGGGATTCCGCTCTCCCGCATGTACGTCAAGCCGGTCGTGTAGCGGTGGTGGCCGTCGGCGATGATGACGCTTTTGTCGGCCATCATCTTCTCGATGGCCTGGATGTCGCTGTCGTTCGTGATGGCGAAGAGCTGGTGCCGGACGCCATGGTCGTCCACGAAGTCCACAAGCGGCTTACTCTCGGCGGCCTTGCCGATGGCCTTGTCTGCGACACCCGTGGGGTCGTCGTAGAGCATGAACACCAGCCCGAACCGGGCGGCGGTCGCCTTCTTGAGGTTCAGTCGGTCCTGCACGGGCTTCGCGAAAACCTGCTCGTGCGGCCGGACGATCTTGCCGAAGTCTTCGAGCTTGCCCAGTGCGATGAAGGTCAGCCGGCGATAGGCCACCCCGTCCAGCTCGAAATCCTGGACGTAGCCATAGATGGCGTCCTTGTCGTCCGGCTTCAGGGCCCCTTCGGCGATCCATTTCTGCAGGAACTCGGCGGCCCGGGTGTATTGGTTGTGCTGCGAGTCGTCGGAGGGCGTCGGTTTGCCCTTGGTGATTCGTACGATGTTGTGGTCGCTGCGACGGTAGAGTTCCTCCCGCTCCGCGTCGCTGATCACATCATAGGGTGGTGCGATGCACTTGCCCACGTCGCCGACGACGCGAGGATCGAACCGAAACGCTCTGAAAGGTCTTACTTCCATCGTCTCCGTCCCTGCTGTCCTTGCACCATTCCGGTCCCGCAAAATCCCCACAATCGCCCTGAGGTTTCGGCGGACGCCGGTCAGGGCGATTTCCTCCAGGAGTCCGGGGACGAGGCAGGACGCTCCTGTCGGTCTCCGAACCCACAAAACGGCCGAATCATACAGGCCAATGTCCCGGTTGTCAAGCGGGAACCGTGTTCGTCGCATTCCGAGGTTCAAATCACACGTGCGTTGCCGTCGCGGGACCGCCCGAGGTCCTGCTCCTACGAACGACTTTGAGGATCTCGAACCACAGGATACTCAGTCCGCCGGCCAGCAGACAGATCACCAGGTCCCGCCCGTGCAGCGGCGCGAAGTGGAACAGGTCCCGCAGGAACGGCATGTAGAGGGTCAGGCCGAGAAACACCAGGGCGCCGGTCATGACCCACCACAGGGCCGTGTTGGGTTCCCTGAGCGTCGCCAGAATCGTGCGCGTCCACGAGCGGTTGGTCAGGATCACGGCCAGGTTCGCCACAACCAAAGCGGCGAACGCCAGGCCTCGCGCGTTGTTCTCGCTGTGGCCGAGGTACTGCGCGATCAGGAACACCCCGAGGACGATCGCCAGCACGCTGACGCCCTGCAGCAGGCTGATCCAGATGGACTTCCAGCCGAAGAGCCGCTCTCGCGGATCTCTCGGCGGCCGTGTCATCGCATCCGGCTCGGCGTTCTCGGCTTCGAAGATCAGGGTGCACGACGGGTCGATGATGAGTTCCAGAAACACGATGTGAACCGGCAGCAGAATCAGCGGCCAGTCGGAGAAGAAGACCGGGATCAGGGACAGCCCCGCGATCGGCACGTGAATGGCGAAGATGTAGGAGACGGCCTTCCTGATGTTGTCGAAGATCCGCCGGCCCAGGCGAACCGCCTGAACGATGGAGGAGAAGTCGTCGTCCAACAGCACCAGACCCGCGGCCTCGCGCGCCACGTCCGTGCCGCGGCCGCCCATGGCGATGCCGATATGGGCGGCTTTCAGCGCCGGGGCGTCGTTGACCCCGTCGCCGGTCATCGCCACAACCTCGCCGGCGGCCTTGAGGGCGTTGACGATCCGCAGTTTTTGTTCCGGGACCACGCGGGCGATGATGTTGGTCGCGCCAAGACGCTGGCGGAGTTGCTCGTCGTTTATCCGGTCCAGCTCGGGGCCCGTGACGGTCTGATCGATGGATCGCAGCCCGATCTGGCGTCCGATGCTCTGCGCGGTGGCAGGGTAGTCGCCGGTGATCATGACCACCCGGATTCCGGCGGAATAGCATTCCTGGATGGCCGCCGGCACGCTGGGCCGAATCGGGTCCGCGAGCCCCACCAGCCCGAGAAGCTCGAACTCGAAATCGTGCTGATTCTGCGGCAGGTCGCTGCGCGCCGCAGGAAGACCTTTCGCCACTCCGAGAACCCGCAACCCCTCTCCCGCCATCTCCGTTGCCCGCTGGAGAATCGCCTGACGGCGCTCGGCATCCAGATGGCACAGGTCGGCCACCGCTTCCGGAGCCCCCTTGGATGCGATCATGATCTCGCGGCCGTCGGGCGAGCGCCAGACGTGCGACAAAGCCAGCAGTTCCGGCGAAAGGGGATACTCCTGGACTAGGCTCCAGTTGTCGTGGAGATGTTCGGTTCTGGCCAGATGACGGGTTCCCAGCTCCCGCAGAGCCTTCTCCATCGGGTCGAACGGGTCCTTCCTGCTGGCGAGAATGCCGAACTCGACCAGCCGATGAAAGTCCTCCGGCAACGACTTGTTCTGTGGGGCGTCGGCATCGAAGACTTGCTCGTCGGCGAAGAGCTTGCGGATGGACATGCGGTTCTGGGTGAGCGTGCCGGTCTTGTCCACGCACAGGACAGTGGCGGCGCCGAGCGTCTCCACTGCGGGGATTCGGCGAGTGAGAACCCGTTTATGCGAGATGCGCCACGCGCCCAGGGCCAGAAAAACCGTCAGCACGACCGGAAATTCCTCAGGCAGGGTGGCCATTGCCGTAGCGATGCCCGCGAGGAAGCCCTGCTTCCAGCTCGACGCCGTATTGCCACGGGTGATTCCATAGAGGACGACCACCGCTGCGCAGAGAGACAGACCCACGGTGGCCATGGTGCGGACCAGCTTGCCGGTTTCCTTCTGAAGCAGCGTCTGTTCCGGCTTGACCGTCTGCAGGGCCTTGCCGATCTTGCCGATCTCGGTGCGCAGGCCTGTGGCCATCACCTCGGCGACGCCCTGTCCCTGCGTGACCATCGTGCCGGAGAAGATCGAGGGCAGGTCGTCGCCGCCGGGCTTGGCCAGTTCATGTGCCTGCTCGGAGGCGTGCTTTCGCACGGGCGCCGATTCGCCGGTCAGGAGGGATTCGTCCGCCGACAGGTTGACGCTGTACCGCAGGATCGCGTCGGCGGGCACGCGATCCCCCTCGGCCAGGATGATGAAATCGCCCCGGACGACCTCGCGCCCCGCGACGCGATCCTGTTGACCGTCGCGAACGACCAGGGCACGCGGGCTCGACAGATCCCGCAAGGCGTCCAGAGCCCGCTCGGTCCGCCTTTCCTGGACGATCGTGATTCCCATGACAACGAAGACGAAGCCCAGGAGCATCAGCGCCTCTCGGGGCTCGCCCATGAAGAGGTAGACGACGCCGCACGCGACCAGCAGCAGGAACATCGGTTCGCGGATGACCTCCAACGCGATGGCCAGACCGTTCCGGCGGCGGCTGGACGGCAACTCGTTATGACCTTCCTCAGCCAGGCGCCGAGCTGCTTCACTCCCGGTCAATCCGGGTATTTGACGGATGTCGAATTGACTTTGCATAGGTGGACCCCGCCGACGCTGGCGCGTCGCTCTGGCTTTTTGAGATTCTCCGAAGCTCTCTGTCAAGACAGACGGCCTACCATTCTATCATCCGCGTCGTGGTCCGGCCATGTGTCTTGGCGCAGCTAACCGGCGGGTCTCACACAGACAGAAAACAACTCAACGCCAGGAGTGTTCCGGCGTTCGTCGGCTTTCGCCATGACTGCCGCAACAGGGCCGTTGCGGGTCTGGTTGTGGCGTAAAGGTATGTCCGTGGGGCGATGGTCTGAAAAATGGAGGATCTGCAGGAGACGACGACTGCCTGCTGTGTGAGTATTCGCGGATGATGATGTTCCGGCTCGCCCGCATAGTGGGTGTGCACGCCGATCCCTCCCGCCCAGATGAAGAGCAGGAGCAGAAGTCTCAGCGTGTGGCAGCGACCGTTCACTTTAGTCCGAGCCTTCTCCCCATTGTCACGAGTGCGCGCAACAGCTATTTGCCGGCGGCGTCCTTCTTCTTCGCGAGGTATTCGTTCATCGCGGCGGCGGCGATTCGGCCTTGGCCCATGGCGAGGATCACCGTAGCCGCTCCGAGGACGATGTCCCCGCCGGCGAAGACGCCCGGCATCGAGGTGCGGCAATGGTCGTCGACCACGATGTTGCCGTACTTGTTGAACTCCAGGCCCGGCGTGGTCTGTCGGATCAGCGGGTTCGACAGGTTGCCGATGGCGATGATGACCGTGTCCACCTCGATCTGGAACTCCGAGCCGGGGATTGCCACGGGCCGGCGACGGCCGGAGGCGTCCGGCTCGCCCAGTTCGTAACGGAGGCACTCGATGGCGGTGACGTTGCCCGCCGCGTCGCCCAGGATCCGCTTGGGATTCTGGAGCAGACGGAATTCGATGCCTTCTTCCTTGGCGTGATGGACTTCCTCGACTCTCGCGGGCATCTCCTCCTCGGTTCGACGGTAGATCAAGTAGACCTTTTCGGCCCCGAGTCGCACAGCGGTTCGGGCTGAATCCATCGCGACGTTGCCGCCGCCGACCACGGCCACTCGCTTGGAGACCGCGATCGGGGTGTCGGCGCCTTTGCCGAAGTCGTAGGCCTTCATCAGATTGGCCCGCGTGAGGTACTCGTTGGCGCTGTAGACGCCGATGAGCGATTCGCCCTCAATGTTCATGAAGCTGGGCAGGCCGGCCCCGACGCCGATGTAGACCGCGTCGAAGCCGTCTTCTTTCATGAGTTGCTCGATCGTCCGCGTGCGGCCGACGATGAAGTTCGTGACGGTCTTGACGCCCATTTTATCGAGCGTCTCCAGTTCTTTCCGCACGATGGCCTTGGGCAGTCTGAACTCCGGAATGCCGTAGACCATGACGCCGCCGGGCTTGTGGAAGGCCTCGAAGACGGTGACGTCGTGTCCGGCCCGGCGCGTGTCCGCAGCGGCGACAATGCCGCCGGGGCCCGATCCGATGATTGCCACTTTCTTGCCCGTCGCGGGGGCCACGGCGGGACTGGCCGCGCCGTTGGAGTTGAGATCGGCGACAAACCGTTCGAGCCTACCGATGGACACGGCCTTCGAGACGTCCTTGAGGCTCAGGCCCACCGTGCATTTTTCCTGGCACTGGACTTCCTGGGGGCAGACCCGCCCGCACACCGCCGGCAGCAGGGAGCTTTGCTTGATGATCTCCAGGGCCTTGCCGTACTCGCCCTTGGCGACGGCCCCGACGAAATCGCGGATATTGATTTTGACCGGGCAGCCTTCCACGCAGGGCGCGTTGCGGCACTGAAGGCAGCGCATCGCTTCGATCCGGGCCTGCTCCTGGGTGTAGCCCTGGGCGACCTCGCCGACGTTGCGGCGGCGGACGGCGGGGTCCTGCTGGGGCATCTCCTGCGCCGGGATCGCCAATCGCTCCTTGGGTTTGATTCCGCCGTTGCTGTGTTTCTGAACCAACTCGTGCAATAACTGCGTTCGTTCTTCCTGAGTCATTGGGGGGGGTCCTCAGAAAAAGGGGACATTCTACTTTTTCGCCCGGAAGTCCAGGCGGATTCGTCGTATGAGGAAAAAGTAGAATGTCCCCTTTTTCTCCTATCCGTTCAGGCCGATGCGGCACTGATGCTGTTTGTAATTCTCGTAGGCCTGCTGCTCCAACTTCTTGTATGCGCCCAGGCGTTTGATCATCAGGTCGAAATTGACCTTGTGCCCGTCGAACTCGGGGCCGTCGACACAGACGAACTTGGTTTTCCCGTCCACCTCGACGCGACAACCGCCGCACATGCCGGTCCCATCGATCATGATCGTGTTGAGGGAGACCTGGGTCGGCACGCCGAACGGCAGCGTCGCCTGGCAGCAGAACTTCATCATGGGCGTGGGCCCGATGACAAAGGCATGACCGGGCTTGGGATTGCGGGCGCAGACCTCCTTGAGCGGTTCGGTGACCAGGGCCTTTCGGCCGTACGAGCCGTCGTCGGTGCAGACGATCAGCTCGTCGCTGACCTCGGCGAACCGATCCTCCAGGATCATGCGGCTCTTGTCGCGGGCTCCGAGAATCGAAATGACGCGATTGCCCGCCTTCTTAAGGGCCGTTGCGATCGGCAGCAGGGGGGCGTTGCCGATGCCTCCGCCGACGCAGACCACGACGCCGAAGTTTTCAATGTGCGTCGGACTGCCCAGCGGTCCGGCGATGTTGTCGATCACGTCGCCTTCATTCAGGGCCGCCAGCTCGGCAGTGGTCTTGCCCAGGCGTTGCCAGATCAGCTCGATCGTGCCCTTGCCGGCGTCCGCCCCCGCGATGGTCAGGGGAATCCGCTCGGAGTAATCGCCGTGGATGCAGAGAATGATGAACTGTCCGGGCCGGCGGGCCTTCGCAATCAACGGGGCCTCCACCTCGATCCAGAAAGTTTCTTCGCCTATTTGTCGTTTGCCTGTGATTCTGTGAGACATTCCACCTCCGACGTCCTTCGACGCGGATCTCTAAAGCGCCTTGTTGATCGTGTCGCTGAGTTCTTTCTTGCTGGTCAGGCCGACCCACTTTTTCTGGATCTGCCCGTCTTTGAACAGGATCACCGTCGGGATCGCGCTGATGCCGAACTCGATGGCCGTGTCGCGGGCCTCGTCCGTGTTGATCTTGCAGATCTTGGCCTTGCCCGCGAACTCGTCCGCAAGCTGCTCGATGATCGGAGCCAGCATCTTACACGGTCCGCACCAGGGGGCCCAAAAGTCCACAAGGACCGGTTCCGTCGCGCTGTTTATCGTCTGGTCGAAACCGGCGTCCGACAGTTCGATTACGTTGCCTGCCATGAGGTCATCCTTTCCACTTCAGGGTTCGTCCAAAATCAAGTCGTCGTCAGCCGGCGCTTCATCGTCTGTTTCGCCCGGATCCAGTCCTTCTCCTATGTCGAGCTCTTCACCGTCGCTCTCGTCATCCTCAAACTCCTCATCGTCCAACTCGGCCTGCGGGCGGGCTTTCGCCGGCGCCTCCACGATGGGGATGGGAGGCGTAGACGCGGCCTCGGTCTCCGCCTCGGCCTGCGCTTCCGGCTGCTGAGCCTGGGCTTCAGCCTCTCCCACGGCCATGATGGCTTTCGATACCGCCTCTTCCGCCGGTTCGTCGGTCAGGGATCGCAGGAAGATCTGTGACGACGACTCGTCCTGCTCGGCCCAAATCAGCTTGTCGCGGATCAGCTCCAACACCGCCAGGAAGATCCCGACCATCACCAGGCGATTGGGCCGGGCCTCGAAGATTCTCGCGAAGGTCAGCGGACCCTCCGATTGGAGCCGGCTCAAGACCTCGATCTGATACAGATCGATCGGCGTATCGTCGCGGATGTGACCGGTATAGGAACTGGTGCCGGTCGCCTTGCAGATCGTGTCGAACGCTTCGAGCAGGTCCCAGATGCTGACCTGGTCCATGTCGATCTCGGGCTCGGCGTCGGGGACGAGCCGCTCGATGAGATTGGTCGGTCGGCCGAACCGTTCCCCGTGCCGCTCGGCGGCGGCGTCGAGCAGGTTTGCGGCGTCCTTGAACCTCTTGTATTCGAGAAGCTGGCGAATCAGCTCGGCTCGCGGGTCGTTCGGGTTCTCCTGGCCCGTCTGCTCGGTCTCTTCTCGGGGCAGGAGCATGGCCGATTTGATTTCCATCAGCGTCGCCGCCATGACCAGGAAATCGCCGGCCAGATCGATGTCGAATTGCTTGATGATGTCGACGTACTGCAGGTACTGGACCGTGATCTTGGCGATGGGGATATCGTAGATATCCACCTCTTCCTTGCGGACCAGGTACAGCAGCAGATCGAGCGGGCCGGCGAAGATGTCGAGATTGACGCGATAGTCAGCCAAAGGTCACCCCTGCTCCTGGTCCTCGTCCTGATCGTCTTCTTCCCAGTCCTCTCCCTCGGCGGCCTGGCTCTCGTCCGACGCCTGCTGCCGGGCGTCCTCCAGGACCTGACGGGCCTCTTGGGCCTGACTCTCCAGCGTCTGGAGTTCGATGTCGATCACGGCGGGCACGCCGGAATAGACGTTGCCCACGTTCTGACCTGTGACGACCGCCTTGATGCCTTCGTCTTCGAGCAACTGGCGATCGAGATCCGCCGACACGTAGTCTTCGTAACGTGCGACCGTAACGAGCTTCTGTTCCTTTTTCATCGCTTGGCTCCCAGCCCCACGGCCTGACGGGCCTTCAGAAGCGTCGGGAGAGCCACGGCTCGGGCTCGTTCGGCTCCTTTGCGGAGCACGGCGTCGACCACGTCCGGGTTCTTCTCAAGCTCGGCCCGTTTCTGCCGGTAAGGCCTGAAATAGTCGACCATCAGTTCGGCCAGGCGTTTCTTCGCCTCGCCATAACCCATACCGCCCTGGCGGTAGCGTTGTTCCCACTGAGCCAGTTCCTCGGGGGAAGCGACCAGCTTAAGCAGGGCGAAGATGTTGCACTTGTCGGGGTCTTTGGGCGCCTCGACCGGCGTCGAGTCGGTCACGATCCGCATGATCTTGTTCTTCATGCTCTTCTCGGGCTCGAAGATCTCGATCGTGTTGCCGTAGCTCTTGCTCATCTTGCGGCCGTCCAGGCCGGGAACCACGGCCACCGATTCGATGATGTAATCCTCGGGGAGCGTGAAGACCTCGCCGTAGGCGTTGTTGAACCGCAGGGCGATGTCACGCGTCACCTCGATGTGCTGCTTCTGGTCGGCCCCGACCGGAACGAGGTTCGACTGGAAGATCAGGATGTCGGCCGCCTGGAGAACGGGGTAGGCGAACAGCCCATGATTGGGGCTGAGGCCCTGGGCGATCTTGTCTTTGTAGCTGACGCACTTCTGCAGAAGGCTCATCGGGGTCACGCAGGACAGCAGCCAGGTCAGCTCCGTCACTTCGGGCACGTCCGACTGCCGCCAGAACACGGTCTTCTCGGTGTCCAGGCCGAGCGCCAGATAGTCCATCGTTACGTCGATGGTGCGCTGGGCGATGGCGTCCGGCGCCGGATTGCTCGTGAGCGCGTGATAGTCCGCGATGAAATAGAACGACTGATGCTGCGCCTGCAATTGCAGGTGCTGACGCATAGCGCCAAAGTAGTTGCCGATGTGCAGCCGGCCTGACGGTTGAATGCCCGAAAGAACTCTCAAAATGCTGCCTCCCAAACCAAACACAAGGAATACGAACTGGACTCCTGGAAAACGGCCATTCTCCAGAAGTCCAGCCAGGAATAATCTGGGTAAAGTCAACACCGCGAGAATATCGGGGATGGGCGGCGATGTCAAGCGATTTGCCCGCCGGGAAGACCCGTGCGAAGATCGGGAAGAGAGAACGACACCCTGAACGATCAACGGGGGCTCGCGCGGACCTGCGGCGATTGATCTCAAGCCGGAACAAGGACATGTCGAGCTGCGATCCGGACTTTACACGGCGCAGAAAGAACCTGCGCCGAAGAGCGCAACCAACCGCCGTCCGCGCGACCCCGCTGTCGAGGCATTTCGACGCCGGCCGACAACCGTCGGCCGACCTCTCGACGACCCCCTCGTACAGGTTGTTCAGCAGGGCGCGGCAGGGAGGGACAGACGCGAACAGACGGTCATGTCCGGCCCAGGCCTTTCATGTACCTTCTGGACTTCCGAAGTCCCATTCTGGAGGCCTTCTTCTTCACGGCCTCCGTCGGCCGGCCGAGCTCGGCTGCCACCTCCGCCGTCGGGCGGTTCGGGAACAGCTTCTTGAGCTCCTTTACGTCGTCCTTGGTCCAGGATCCCTTCATCTCATTTCTGGCCATCTCCAGACTCCTTTCTATAAGCTATCATTGTGGATTGAGATTAGCCTTGTGTCATTGTAGTTCCCGAAGTCGCGGCAAGCAAATACTTTTCCCTTAATCGGGTGGCGAAAAATACTCATATCCGATCGCAGGTCGCGACATAGGGCGCAGGGCCTGCGACCTGCCGGAAGTATCATACGTGCCGGCGTTCGGCCGGTTCGCCGGGCGAGGGCGGCCCCGGCCCGAATTGGGCAAAGTCGTTGCGTCACGCGGGGTCGCGAGGTATCCTGGGGCCGTGCGTCCAGTGCCGCCGATCGGGCTCCGGCGGACTGGGCGATCGAGAAAGCCTATCCTGTGAACGGGGAAATCATCCGGTGATGGATAAGACCGTCGTAGCGTTCGGCGAAGTTCTGTGGGACCTCCTGCCGTCGTGCACCGTCCTGGGCGGGGCGCCGTTCAATTTCACCTACCGGGCGAATTCGCTGGGCGACAGGGGGCTCATGGCCAGCCGCCTGGGACGCGACAACCTGGGCCAGCAGGCCTTCGACAGGATCGCTCTGCTGGGTCTCGACACGAGGCTCTTGCAGTGGGATGAGGAGACGCCCACGGGGACCGTGCAGGTCAGCTTCGACGCCAGGAACAACCCCGAGTATGCGATCGTCCCGAACGTCGCGTACGACCGGATCGAGTTGACGGATGCCCTGGTGGAGGCGGCGGAAGCGGCGGATTGTCTGTGTTTCGGCACGCTGTCGCAGCGAGCCAGCATATCCCGGGCCACCCTCGGCGAGGTCCTGGAGAGAGCGTCGGCGTCGCTGAAGTTCCTGGACATCAATCTTCGCAGAGACTGCTTCGACGACCGCAGCGTGGACTTCTCTCTGGGGCAGGCCGATATCCTGAAACTCAATGAGGCCGAGGCCGAGGCCATCGGGCGGATGCTGGAGATAGGCCACGGCTCGATCCCCGATTTCTGCAAGTCGATCATCGACGAGTACGGACTGCGGTGTTGCCTGGTGACGCTCGGGGACCAGGGGGCGTTCGGCCTGTCATCCGATGGGCAGAGGACCTACACGCCGGGATACAAAGTGAACGTCGCCGACTCGCTGGGTTCGGGCGACGCGTTCTCGGCCGGTTTCGTGCACAGAATCCTGCACGGGGCCTCTTTGCAGCAGGCGGTTGCGTTCGGCAACGTGCTCGGGGCCGTCGTCGCCACGCAAACGGGTGCGACGGTCCCTGTGGCCGGCGAGGATCTCGACAGGTTCACGCATCGCAAGTGGGAGCGAAGCATCCATCCCGCGTTTCTCGCCGACGTCTGCGAGGACCTCTGACCGTCTCAGGCGAGGCCTTTCAGCGAACAAAGAACGGGCGTTCTCTCACGCGTCTCTGAGAGAGCCAGGTTCAGATTCCCCAAAATACCGCTTGCGTTGCCGACGAGTGTATGGTAAAAGAAACATATGCTGGGTTCTGAAGACGCAGAATGCGTCAAACGCCGCGGCGGCGATTTGGAAATATGTCCGACGTGAAACCGACAATTCGATGCGGAGAAACGGGAGATCGCCGCTGGTCGGAGCCGGTGTGGCTGGGCGAGATTCTCGCGGATCTGTGCGAAAAGATCGGAGCGCACGGCGCAATCCCCGTTCCAAAGGCTACGAGTTCGAGCATCGCGACGACTACGAGGGCCGCTGGGTGCTGCCGACGATCAAGGTCGATGCCGAACAGCCGCAACATCGAGGAGCTGACGGTCGAGCCCGACCCGCAGGAGCACCTGATCCATCCCTGACCCGGCCTTCGAATACGGGCGACACGTTCTCGGTGTGCAGTTTTACCTCGAGTACTCTGTCGGTGTTTGTCACCCGCCTCCTCGAGTCCGAGACCGACAATCTCATGGTCCACGTCCTGCGACGATTGGCGCCACGACGGTGTCTCCGCGTACGGTCGTATTGTGCGGGCTACCTCTTGGACGCCGCTTCAGGGGAAGGATTGGGCTTCCTGTATTGGTACTTCTCCACTCGAATCGAGTCCTTCCAGATCGCTTTGGCCTGCTCCTCTGAGCAGTTGAATGGCTTGTCCGTACCCCGTGATTTGCGGTAGGCTTCGTTGGTCATATTCGACATCCTGCACCTCGGGACAATGGCGTGGTCCTCTGTTGAAACCGTCTTGGGTTTTCGGCAGAGCCGTCCGCCTCAGTTACTGTGTATTGATTGAAGACTCCCGGCCGCTCCGGGGCTGCCGTTCTAATGCTCGTTCCAATGGGCGACGCCCCAAGGGTTTTCAGCGGAGCAGTGATTGCGTTGGTTGTTCCCCGTTTCTTCATAAATCTCCCTGATTGCCTCCAGGAGAGGCACGGATGGACCTGATTCTGTTACAACTTCGTTCGTACCTGCGGGCCCGTTTCTCCCCTCGCTGCAAAGCCATGCCGAGAAGGGCTGGACTACTTCTGCCGGCTACTTGTCGGATCTGCAGCGGCAACGACTGTGCCCGACCCCTGATACGGGGTCTGCCGGTCGGATCTCGGTGGCCGTGACGGTTTGCCCGCGAATGGTCCTGCCGTGAACGCCGAGAAGGGCGCACACACCCTCGCTCCTGGCCGGCATACGCACGAGTCCGCATCTCCTGGATTCATCGCCCGGGCGGCGTCGGGCCATGTCGGCCTGTTTCACCGCACCAAACGGCTCAAAAACCTCGCGAAGATCGTCGGCCGTGACGCTTCCCGGCAAATTCCCTATGAAGATATCCATTCGATGCTCTTCTTTCTGCACGGACGATGCATGTTTCGATGGCGTGCCAAAATAAGAAAGGACTCAGATGACGGGTCTTGAGGCCCGCGGCGCGGTCTATGGCAAAGGACCTTGCTTCGAGGCTTCATCAGACGATCTTCCTCATTGATATAACCACACTGAATCAAGATGCATTATACTCGACCCCGGTGCACGAGCAAACAGTTTTATACTATGTGGACTCCAAATATTTATAAATGCCCGTTCTGGGGCTGAAAACACGGTAGAGCGACGAAAAAGCCTCGCTTTGCGTAAACACAGCAGGCCCTCCGGAGGTATATATAAGAATCAGCACTCACGCCTGCACGCTGGTGTTCTGCAGGAAAGATGCGATCTCACAGGGACGAGAAATGCTCTCCGGAAGGGCGAATGACGTATGACCTCACTGAACAGGAATGAGCAAGAGCTTCTATTTGACCGCTGTCTTGGTCTGGCAGAAGCAGAACATGGCATGCAAGTCACCATGCTGCTGGCCCACAGGAAGGCCGCCGACCTTCACACGCGAATCCGGGCGGCTCTCAGATTCCTGAAAAACGTCTGCGCCGAGTCGTGCCCGACGGAACTGGCCGAACGTACGATTCAACGGCTTTGTGCAGCAGCGGAGGACCTAAGTCCCATCGTTCGCTCGGACGTGGCTGGTTCTTCTCTCCACAGGTCGCAAGATATCCTGTATCCTGCCGGCGAAGTTGCGATCGGCGAGCCCGCGTCGACAGGCATGGACGATTCCGGCTGATCCTGGGGTTGTTATTCTATGGATCATGCCGTAGGATGTGTGAAGTGGTCGTCATGAAATGGCGGAATGTCTGACAAGTGTCGGAGGTGTGAGATCATGGAAATCAATGATACGATTCAATCGCTTGCCAACGTCCGCCACTCGATCGATGGATGGGTCGCACAGACGACGACTCGCCCCGATGCCTTGATTGCCGACTTGAACGATCTCTACATCGCCTCTGTGAAAAATGGCGACTTTGAGGAACTGTTCGAGTACAGCGATGTTGGCAGTCCGTCCCTCACCCTCCACGTCGCCATTGATGCGGAGTTCGACCTCGAGAGGGTCATGGCAGGTGTGCGGACGAGACTGCGTATTCTCCGGCCTGCGTCAGGGGATGACATCGGGAATGCAGGCGTCGTATGGTCCCACGGTCGGTATGATTTCGTGTACGACGACAATGCGGGGGTTTTGGGGATAACGCACAAGTACAGTCACAAACGCATAGATACGAAATCCGTGTCGAGCATAGCCAAGCAGATGATCGACTATGCCGTAGGCTACCTGGAAGAAATCGCGATCACTGCGAAAGAAGGGGCCGCTCCGAAGGACGGTGACACGCGACTGCCCCGTGAGGGCAAAACATAGAACCATCATCAGATCCTCCGGCCCATCTTGGGCTGCGTCATCGAGGCAGCTCGGACCTTGCGATCGCCGGCGAAACACCCTTGTGGGATATATTTTATATTTTGGCGGTTTATTTTGTTGACAACTGCGGCGTTCGCTGGTATCATCCGTACTTCTATTGAGGAGTACGCTTTCTTCCCTCGGAGTTTACCCCCTATTCACAAGCAGAGGGAAAGTACGTTTCCAGGCCCAATGGCCTCAGGAGAAGAACACGTGGCAAAAGGTATTGTGAAATGGTTCAATGCAGACAAAGGCTTTGGTTTTATCACCCCGTCGGATGGCGGCACTGATTTGTTCGTCCACCACTCCGAAGTGAGGACCCAGGGCTATGCCTCCCTCAATGAGGGCCAAGCAGTCGAGTTTCAGGTCGGACAGGGCAAGAAGGGCCCGTGTGCGACCAACGTCGTTCCGAGCTAAGCTCGACAGACATGAACGTGAGAAGGCCCTGCCGTGCTGTGCAGGGCCTTTTTTGTTGTCTCGGAACCACACCACAGCGGCAAACGAAGTCCAAGGCCGATCCCCGAACCCGGGCAATCACGGCCGGATCGACAACGATTGGGCTGCGTGCAGGTTCCGGGTCTGCGGGGAATGGATCAGGGGGTGGAGAGGAGGAGACTGCTCCTCAGGCGGTTGCGTGTTCCCAGGACGGGATCTCTTTCCACATACCTCTCCCAATCTGCCATCGTGTCCAGCATGGTCTTGCCTCGCCGGCAATCCTCGATCGTCATCTTGCCCGCCTGGACCAGGTCGTAGTAGGGCCCGATGTCACGCTGGCGGTACAGCGCGGCGAAATTCCGGTAGAACTCCTCTCGCGGCAGGCGGGTCGGCAGCACGGCGT
>JBDKUU010000572.1:0-2765 GCA_039679525.1 Phycisphaerales bacterium
TGCAAATACAGGGACTGCAAGGTCTTATCGCGTCGAATGTCGTTGGGCTCGTGGGCCACGCAGAGCCGGTCCTCCACGAGAAAGACATCGGCTTCCACGCTGGTGAAACCCTGGTCCAGGGCGTCGAGCAGAGGCCGCTTGTGCTCGTAGTCGTTATGCGCGTGGGCCCCGCGAACAGGCGTAGCATCGACCTGCGGGGCAGACTGCAGAACCCACAACAATCCAAAGACACCCATCATCGCAACCATTCGATTCGCACTCCGTCGTCCCGTCCACCATCTTCCGATCAGGGAACCCCTGCTTCCCGCGAGATCGAAGACAGGCATTGATTCTGCACGAAAGATCGTTTCTCCGCAATATGCGGATCGGGATTGCACGTCTGTACTTGGGTCCATAGAATCATGCGTGCTGCACGGCCGGCCTCGAACGAGGCATCTGGCAGAACACGCCGTGCGTCACGAGAACAGGCTCGCAGGAAAGGACGATTGGAGGTCTGCGATGGAACGGGCTACACCCAGCGTCGGGATACTCATGGCAACGATCCTCGCCGCCGTCATTTCGATGTCCGGTCGCGTCGAGGGCGTGCAAACGGCGATGGTCCCGATGCGCGACGGCGTCAAACTCGCCACGGACATCTACCTGCCCGAAGGCAACGGCCCCTGGCCGACCATCCTCGTGATGACTCCCTACAATCGAAAGGGCCTGGAGAGCTTCGCGGCCGAGACCGGCAAACGCGGTTACGCCCTGGTCGCCCAGGACTTCCGGGGCCGGTTCGAGTCCGAGGGCAACGACTACCCTGTCTTTCTCTCCTGCGGCTGGGGCGAACGCCAGGACGGCTACGACACAATCGAATGGATCGCCGCCCAGCCCTGGTCCAACGGCAAGGTCGGCGGGTTCGGCGTCAGCGCACCCGGCATCGCGCTGAACATGACGGCTCCGAGCCGGCCGCCCCACCTGACCTGCTGCTACGTCGGCGTGGCCTTCTCCAGCATGTATGCCCAGGCCGCCTACCAGGGCGGGGCCTTCCGCAAGGGACTGCTCGAGGAATGGCTGAAGGAATGCAAGTTCAACCCGAAGACTCTCGAACTCGTTCGGGCCCATCCGAACTATGACGATTTCTGGAAGGCGGTCGACCCCGAACAGGTCGCTTCCCAGGTGAACGTGCCGACAATGTTCCTCGGCGGCTGGTACGACATCTTCGCGGCCGGCACGCTCAACAGCTTCGCCACGATCAACAAGCAAGGCGGCGAAGGCGCCCGCGGCAAGTGCCGGCTCGTCATGGAGCCCTATGGCCACGGCCGTTGCGAGGACCTCGTCTTCCCCAACGCCAACCAGCCCCCGTCGGCCGACGCGTGGAACTGGTTCGATCTGTGGCTCAAGCACGACGGCAAAGGAATCGAGCAGATCCCCGCGGTGCAGTACTTCGTCATGGGCGATCCGGCCGATCCGAACACGCAGGGCAACAAGTGGAAGACCGCCGACGACTGGCCGGTCCCGGCGCAGAGCGTCGCGGTCTATCTGCACACGGACAACAAGCTCCGACTGACCGCGTCCGAAGAGCTGTTCGGCTCGCTCTCGTACCAGTACGATCCGAAGAACCCGGTTCCCACGGCCGGCGGCGCGAACCTGACGGGCAGCAAAGGGCCCAAGGATCAGCGGGCCATCGAGGAGCGGCCGGACGTGCTGCTCTTTACCTCGCCGGTATTCGACAGGTACATCGAGTTCACCGGGCAGATTCGCCTCAAGCTCTGGGCCTCCTCAACCGCCCCGGACACCGACTTCACGGCCAAGGTCTGCGACGTCTATCCCGACGGGCGAAGCATGATCGTCCTCGACGGCGTCCTGCGCGCCAGCCATCGCAGCTCCATGAACGCCGCCGAGCCCCTGGAGCCGGGCAAGATCTATGAGATGGAAATCGACCTGTGGTCCACCAGCCTGGTCGTAGGGCCGGGCCATCGCATGCGGATCGCCCTCTCGTCGAGCAACTCGCCCCGCTTCGAACCCAATCCCAACACGGGCAAACCATCGGGCGTCGACGACAAAACCCAGGTGGCCACGAACACAATCTACATGGACGCCAAGCACCCCTCGCACATCCTGCTTCCGGTCGCGGCGCACTGGCCGCCCGTCGCCGGGAACACGATGGGAGCCAAGTGATCGGCATTGATTAAGGATGATTGATTATTGATGATTGAAGAGGGACGTGCCCTGCGCACGGGACAAATCCTTCGCCACAAATCATCAATAATCAATAATCGATAATCAATAGAAAAGGGCAAGGCTCTCGTCTTCCGCTAATGAATCTGCAACAGCCCAAGATTCAGACGAGAGCCTCGCCCCGTCCCGGGATCAACACCCGGGCTTGATTATCCAGATGAAACGGCTCGGAGGAGCCTGTCGATTAAACGTAGCCCTGCTGCACCATGGCGTCCGCGACCTTGACGAACGCGGCGGCGTTGGCGCCGTTGACGTAGTTGACGAACCCGTTCTCCTTGCCGTACTTGACGCAGTTCTCGTGAATCGAGTGCATGATCGTCTTGAGCTGGGCGTCCACGTCCTCGCGGGAACGACGCATGCAGCCGGCGTTCTGGTTCATCTCCAGGCCGGAGACCGCGACGCCGCCGGCGTTGGCGGCCTTGCCGGGCCCGTAGAGAATCTTGGCATCGAGGAAGACTTCGACGGCATCGGCGTGCGACGGCATGTTCGCGCCTTCGCTGACGCAGTAGCAGCCGTTCTTGACCAGCATGCGGGCATCGTCTTCTTCG
>JBDKUU010000573.1:0-1520 GCA_039679525.1 Phycisphaerales bacterium
GTCGGGGCCATCTCCTCGAAACCGGAGGGGACGGATTCAGTCGCCCGCACATCGCCGGCTCAGGAACGGAGGAGTTGAGGATCCCCCATGCCGCAGGTCAGCGTCATCATCCCCTTGTACAATAAGAGCCGATACATCGAACGGGCTCTGCAGTCCGTCTTGAATCAGACCCATCGCGACCTGGAGGTCATCGTGGTGGACGATGGTTCCACGGACGACGGCCCGGAGATCGTTCGACGGTGCGGCGACCGGCGCGTCAGGATGATTCAACAGGCAAACGCAGGTCCCGGAGCGGCGCGCAACCGCGGCATCAAGGAATCGACGTCGCCTCTGGTGGCGTTTCTCGACGCGGACGACGAGTGGCTGCCCGCCTATCTGGAGCGGACGGTCCGGACGCTGGCCGAGCATCCCCAATGCGCGGCCGCCGCATCCTCCTATTTCCTGGGGGCGGAGAAGGTCGATGTCTCGGCGTCGTTCCGGCAGCGAGGCATCTGCGGCGGTCTCTGGGGGATGACTCGTTGTCGGGGCGTGAGAGAACTCAGAAGCGCGGTCTACGCCGTCAACTCCAGCACCACGACGATTCGTCGCAGCATCGTGGAGACGTACGGCGGATTCTATGAGAAGGGGCGTTGCAAGCTGGGAGAGGACTACTATCTGTGGATTCAGGTGATGTTCGCCCATGAGATCTACTGGATACCGGAGCCGCTGGTTTGGTACCACATCGAGGCGTCTGAACTCGGTGTCGGACCCAAGACAGGGCGGGCGTTGGAGCCGGTGCTCACCGACCCCGAGCCGATCCGCCGCAATTGCCCGCCGGATCGGCGCGATCGGTTGGAGCTGTGGCTGGCCCAGTTCGCCCTGGCCACGGCGCACGAGTTGGCCGCACAGGGCGACGCTTCCAGAGCGATGTGGCTTGCGGAGGCTTTCCCTGCCATGCGGAGGCTGCGTTGGGAGTTCGCCAAGTTGCGAATCAAGCTGGCCGTGCCCGGCCTGGCGCCGCAGATTCGCAAGTTCAAGAAGCTGGCGGCCGGTTCACGGTCCGCCTGACGAGGTTCGATGGATGGCTGTCATAGGGCGTTCCGCATGCATGTATGTCTCCTGAGCATGGAATGGCCACCCTACGGAGGGGGCATCGGATCCTACATGTTCAATCTGGCCCGCGGCTTGGTGTCCGCAGGCCATCGGGTGACGGTTATCACCCATGATCAGGGACCCGTGGCCTGTCCCGGGGTGAGGCTTCGCTCCGTTCCTCTGCCCAGTTCTCGCAGAACGGTTTTTACCCGAGTCAGAAGGGGAATCCGCCGGGTCCTTTGGGGCATCGAGCACCCCTGGTCGTGGGAGGCCCGCCGCTCGTTCATGGGAGCTCTCAAGGACGACTCGATCGATAGTATCGAGACCGCCGAGTTCGGCGCCTGGGGATGGCATTTCCTGCGACAGGATCGTGTCCCGATCGTGGTTCGCTGTCATAATCCGGCCCATGTTGTCTGGCCGGTGAATCAGCCTTCGTCGGAGTCGTGGGG
>JBDKUU010000574.1:0-3231 GCA_039679525.1 Phycisphaerales bacterium
CGAGCCGTGGTGAGGGGCGACGACCACGTCGGCTTTCAATCCCTCGCAGGATGCCATGATTTCCCGCTGGGCCAGCGCCTCGATGTCCGAGCACAGGAGTATTCTTTTGCCTGCGTATTCGATCAGGGACACGAGGGATTTGTCGTTGTCGCTGAGCTGTTCGCAGGCCGCAGATTCCGCCGTGGGCCACAGAACGCGGATCTTGGCCGGACCCGCGTCGAGGGTCTCGGGCATAAGTCGCGTCGGGACGCCTCGATTTGCCAGGTGGCTCATCAAGACCTGCATCGTCTCGACGTCCTGCGACTGCGTGAACGAGACGGGATCGAAGTACACGCAATCGACCTTGCGGCGGTCCACGATTTCCGGCAGGCCGTTGATGTGGTCGAGGTCGCGATGGCTCACGACCACCGCGTGGAGTCGGCTGATGCCTTCATAGTCGAGGAAAGGCACGACGATCCGGGTTCCGATGTCGTCGGCGAACAGCGACCCGGCGTCGAACAGGATGTTCATCGTGCCGGGCAGCCGGGCCAGGATGGCCTGGCCGTGTCCCACGTCGAGACACGTGAGATCCAGGCGATCGCGGTGCGTCCGCTGCCATTTCATCACGCCGAGCGGGACCAGCAGCGCCGCCAGCATCGCGGCGCAGAGGACCTTCTTGACGATGGGTCGGCGAAAGGCGATGAACGCGGCCACGAGAATCAGGGCGTAGTAGAGGACAATCAGAATCCCCGGCACGTGGCCGATCAGAATGTACGTGGGATCGATCCCGGCCATCACGCGGACCATCCAGATGAGCACGTCCGCCAGCCAACTCAGCGGATAGCCCAACAGGACGCTCGCGGTGGGCAGGAAGAAGGACAGGACGATCTTGAGGAAGCCCAGGACCAGAATGGCCGTCACGGGCAGCGAGGCGATCGCAGTCCAGACGCTGCACAGCGGCGTGACATTGTAGAAGTGGTAGAGCAGGACGCCCGTGCTGCCCAGCCATGCGGCCGCGCCCACCGCGAGGACGCGAATCGTCCCCCGGCCAAGGGCTTTCAGTATTCGCATGAGGCTCAGGGCCCCCCAGCGAGGAGTCTCGACGCGGCCTCGCGTCAGAGCCAGCAGACGTTCCTCGATGGGACGAGTGAACGCCAGGATGCCGGCGGTTGCTGCGAAGGACAACTGCCAGCCGACGTCGAACACCTGAGCGGGTTGAATCAGCAGCAGAATAATCGCGGCCAGGGATAGAGAGTTGAGAGGATTGGGCCGGCGGCGCAGAAGAATCGACACGCACAGCGTCCAGACGATGACGGTGGCCCGCAGGATCGGCGCCTGCGGCGGGACGACGAGCAGGAAGACCAGCGTCGCCGCCATGCAGATGATGGCGCGCGTGGGCTTGGCGAGTCCCAGGGGTTTCCCGAGCCGCCAGACGAGGCCGATCAGGATGCACAGATGCATTCCGGAAAGGCTGATCAGGTGGAGCAGGCCGGTGCGGCGAAAGGCCTCGTAGACGTCCCGATCGATATTCCTTCGCTCGCCGAGCAGCAGGGCTTCGAGCATGGCTTCTTCCTGCGTGTCCGAAGGCGGGTGGTCCAGCAGGCCGCTTGTCGCCGCGGTTGTGAACACCTCTCGCAGGTGCGTCAGGCCGCCGCGGGTCCTCTGGGACACCGTGATCGCCTCTCTCGTCGGGATGGAGGCCCCCACGTGCACGTTCTTGAGGCGGAGGTACTCGGCGACGTTGAACTGGCCCGGGTTGGTCGGCTCCTCGTAGCGGTGGAGCCAGCAGTAGGCCCGGACGTCGTCGCCGATCCGGAGGTTGGGGGCGGGCTCGTCCACGCGGACGCGGATCGTGCCCTCGATCGGTTCCCATCCTTTGGCGGCTTCCATTGCCTCGGCCGCCAGATAGAACGCGGTCGATGGGTCCGTGGAGGCGAACCGGGCGAAGCACCAGTCCTGCGTCTGCTGGTATGGCACGGTCACGATCCGGCCTCGTATCGTGGCGAGAACCCGCTGGTCTCCGACGAAGCGGCGGATGTCCGAGGGAGCGGCCGTCTCGAACGCCGTCATTCGGACGGCCCCCAGGCACAGAAAACAGAACGAAGCGACGAGCGCGAACCCTTGCGGGTCCAGCCGCGAGCGGATTCGAGTGGTCAGCAGCGTCATCCCGGCGGGCATTGCGATTGCGAGCCAGATCCAGGGCGCAAGAGGCGAACTGAACGTCGTCGCGCCGGATTTCAGCTCGTTCTGCAACAGGATTCCAGCCATCAGTCCGACCGCCGGCAGAAACAATGGGGCCGTGCCCGCGAGGCGTCCGCGCAAGGTGCGCCCGGCGAGTTGGTTGTCGATCAGGGCCAGTTTTCGCTGTATCTCGTCCATCTTCCTTCCCTATTGTACACAAGGGAATTCCGCAATACCAGAGTCTGCAGCGTCTTTTTTGGGGGGTATGACCGTTTCTGCGATGGGGCCCGGCCGGATGGGACTGCGGAGCAGAGGAAGAAACGGACTGATCCGGAGTCCGTCGGCTCGCCGCTGCGCGACGGGCCGACGGGCATTTTTCGCTTTTCGCCAATGGCACGGTCCTGCAAGAGAACAACCGACCTTCGCCCGCTCAAAGGCGATGCGCAGCATCGTTCTCATGCTGCCGGCATAGAGCGAGGAATGTCGGGGTGTCAGGGGCATCGCCCTCGTTGTTCTACATATCTCCGGCGAACGGGACACGCCGGCGGCGGGCGTGTGAGGGGGATTTTCCGCCTTGGCCAGAGGCATGATGTTGGTACGGCCGGGTTCCGTGGTCTGAACGATCCCGCTGCCTTGGCGAGATCCCCGATTAGCTATCATGCTACTGGCCCAAAGCGCAAAATCTCGGGGGCCGGGGGCCGCGCCCTCGTTGTTCTACACATCTCTTGTCCGCCTCGGTTTGTTCGCTTTTCGCATGCCGGCTTATACACGAACGGTTGCGTTTACCGCCTTGGAGGCTTCCAGCAGAAACCCGCAACCAAGCGGCTCGCACGCAATCCAGTGAATCCACAGCTTTGGCGTCGCCCGCGAATGTCCGCCCCGGTTCCGGCCGGATCTTCGGACGGGCCCTCTCGACGGCGAAGCCTTTCTGCTGGAAGCCCGAAAAGCGAAAAACGCATCCTGGGACCTTGTCGGAACAGCGGGATCGTCCAGACCGCGAAACCGGGCTCTGCCGGCATCATGCTGCTGGCAAGAGCGGAAAATCTCCCTCACACGCCCGCCGCGGGCGTG
>JBDKUU010000575.1:0-2055 GCA_039679525.1 Phycisphaerales bacterium
TCGGCCGAGTCCCCAAAGTACACGTCATGGCTTGCGGCCCTGTCGCCGGGGCTCCAGCGGAGCATGGAGGTGTCGCTGACGTCGCTCTGGCCCGCGCTCGGGCCGGGACGATTGGCCCGCAGCGGAAGCTGCAGGGCGCCTGTCGGGATCACCTGGCGGCCGCCGAACGGATCGATCCATTCGAGCCGGGCCAGACTGCCCGCGTTGAACTTGTTCCATTCCAGGATCAGCGAGTAGACCGTGCCGGCGGTCAACAGGATGCCTTTTGTCGTGTATTCGGGAATCGTCCCGTCGTTGGGCCAGCGGTCGATCAGGAGCCGACCGTCCAGCCAGAGCCGGCCGCTGTTGTTGACGTTGACGACGAAGCGGTACTCGCCGCTGAAGGCGACCTGGAGTTCCGCGGACCAGCGGGCCGAGTAGTTGTTCACCGGAACCCCCACGGCGGGCGAGCTAACGCCTTCCGTTGTGCCCTCGGGCCAGGTGAAATCGATCCTGGGCTCGGTCCGGACGACGACCGGCTCTCCGGTCAGATCCGCACTGCTGAAGTACTCGGCCTTGACGCCGTCGTACGCGCCGCCGAAGGTCGAGAACGTCCAGACGTCGCCTTTGTGGAGCGTGCCGTCCCAGGATCGCTCGTCGATTCGCCAGTAATAGACGGTGTCCTTGTCCAGAGCGCCGACCGTGTAAGCGTTGACGGCCTGGTTGCCTTTGAACACGCCGGCGTCGCCCGCTTCGACGGCCGCTTTGTCCGTGCCGAAGTATATCTCGTGATCCTTGGCGTCGGTGCCGAATTCCCAGGCGAGCTGAACGCCGGCCGGATCGATCCACTTGGCCCCGTCGCGAGGCCGCGGGTCAAAGGCTGTAGGTGAGCCGGCGGTGAAGCTCCAGACCTTGCCCACCGTCCTCACGCCTGTGGCTGTGACTTCGTCCACACGCCAGTAATAGGTCTGGCCGGGCACGATGCCGGCCGTGTGCCAGTAGCCTGCGGTATTGCGCGGGCCCTGGTAATCGGCCTGGGTCAGATTCGGGTCCGTGCCGAAGTAGACTTCATGAACCACCGCATCCTCCCCGGCGGTCCACGTCAGCACCGGCATCGCGACGCCCTTGGCGCCGTCGGCCGGCGAGGGAGCCTGGGCCTGCGTGAACAACGCAGCGTTCCCCTGGAACAGGTCCAGGACTTGTGATGCCGTCAGATCGCAGTTGTAGATCCGAACCTCGTCAATGCCGCCCTGGAAGTTGTCCGTCGCGTTCGACGGGTTCTTGCCGATCATCACGGGCTGCTGGTTGCGGGCGATGGTCCCCACGTGCGTCAGGTCGCCCTCGAACTTGCCGTCCACGTAGGTCTTGAGGACCTTGCCATCGTAGGTGCCGACGACGTGACGCCACTCGTTGTTGAAGGAGCTGTCGATCGAGATGCGGGTCGCCTGCCAGCCGCCGTGATAGATCCAGAAGATCAGCAAATTGGTCCGGTGCTTGATCCCGTACGCGTCCCACTTGGAAAGGTAATGATTCTGTTCGCCCTGTTCCGTGCCGGAGGCGCCGGCGTCCACCGTCTTGACCCAGGCCGAGATCGTGAGCTTTTCCGTGATGTTGAGGCTGTCCTTGTTGCCGCAGTCGACGTAGTCCGTCGTGCCGTTCAGTTGGAGGGCCCCGCCCTGATAGCCCTGGATCCACTGCGGCGAGCCATAGATCGTCCCGTCGTTGCCCGCGCCGCTGAGGTCGTGGACGACCGTGCCCTGCCCTTCCTCGAACGCCCAGTATCCGACGAGCGAGCCCGCCCTGCCGACCCCGGCGACCACCAATAGAAGGACAAACGACAGAATCCCTGTGAATCGTCTCCTGGTCATGATGAGTCTCTCCTCGATATCCGTGTCACCCTCGACTTCGCGTCACACTCCACAGGCGGACCTCCGACGCATCCGCAGGCACTCATCATACCAGATCCCCCATGCGAATGCCACAACGGCCTGTCCGCACTCCGCCAAGGGGGTGCATGACCGTTTCTGCGACGGGGTCGGTCGAATAAGATCGCGGAGCACAAGGAAGGGACGGACA
>JBDKUU010000576.1:0-3429 GCA_039679525.1 Phycisphaerales bacterium
GGATGGAACGAACGTCTCGCGGAAGCTGGACTTCGGCTTGGGCGGCTCGCACACGACCAAGGCGGATATGGTGGAGCTGCCGATGAATGAGTGGCTTCATCTGGCCTTCACCTGGAACAACGGAACCTACTTCATCTACCACAATGGCGCTCAGCTCGCGACCGGCTCTTACTCGGGTCTGACGACCCTCAACACCATCGCCAACTTCGGCAACGACGGCAGCAGCACGCCCTACGAGGCGTTCGGGGGTATGCTCGACGAAGCCCGCGTCTACAATCGCGCGATCACGGCCGACGAAGTGAAGCAGATCTTCGAGATTCCGCCCGCCTCTATGATTCGGGCTCAGTCGCCCTCGCCGGCCAACAAGGCGACGGATGTGGCTCGCGACGTGGTCCTCGCCTGGACGCCGAGCGAGGTGGGCGAAACGCGCGATGTTTATTTCGGGACGAGCGTGGAGGACGTGACCGCCGCCGAGCGGACCAATCCCAAAGGCGTTCTGGTCGGCCAAGGCCAGCAGGCCGCCGAGTACGATCCTGCAGGTCTGCTCGAATTCGGCAAGACCTACTACTGGCGCATCGACGAGGTCGACGCCGCTTCGACAGTCTATCGCGGCGAGGTCTGGAGCTTCACGACCGAGTCGTATTCCTACCCGATCCAGAATGTCACGGCCACCGCGTCGAGCGTCAACACGGGCATGGGCCCGGAGAAGACAGTCGATGGCTCGGGCCTCAGCGCCGCCGATCAGCACTCGACCGAGCCCACGGACATGTGGCTCAGCGCCAACGGCGGGGCGCAACCCACCTGGATTCAGTACCAGTTCGACAAGGTCTACAAACTGGACCAGGTCCTGGTCTGGAACTCGAATCAAATGCTGGAGTCCGTGCTGGGATTCGGCGTCAAGGAAGCCACGATCGAATACTCCGTTGACGGCGCGACGTGGACCTCGCTGGGCAACGTGGAAGTGGCCCAGGCGTCCGGCGATGAGACCTGTTCGCCTGACGCGGTCGAGTTGGGCGGAATCGCGGCGAAATTCGTCAAGCTGACGATGGTCAGCAACTGGGCCGGCATGCTGCCTCAATACGGCCTGAGCGAAGTCCGCTTCCTTTATGTTCCGGTCCAGCCGGCTTCGCCTGCCCCGGCCGACGCCGCCACGGGCGCCGCCACTGATGGGGCTCTCTCCTGGCGAGCCGGCCGCGAGGCGGTTTCTCACAAAGTCTACTTCGGGACCGACAAGCAGTCTGTGATCGATGGGACGGCTCCGGCCAGGACCGTGACCGACGCCGCATTCGACGCGGGCGACCTGACGCTCGGGACCACGTACTACTGGAAAGTGGTCGAGGCCAACGAGGCCGCGACTCCCAGCGTTTGGGAAAGCGACGTCTGGAGCTTCACGACCAGCGAATTTGTGGTCGTCGACGACATCGAGGCGTACACCGACGACGAGGGCAGCCGCATCTACGAAAGCTGGATCGACGGCTTGACCAGCAACACGAACGGCTCGCTCGTCGGCTACATGGAAGCCCCGTTCGCCGAGCGGACGATCCTCCACGGCGGCAAGCAGTCGATGCCCATCGAGTACAACAACGTCAATACGCCGTTCTACAGCGAGGCCGAGCGGGAATTCGAGTCGGCCCAGAACTGGACCGTCAGCGGGGCCGACACGCTGAGCCTGTGGGTTCGGGGCAACCCGGCGGCTTACGTCGACAACGCGGGCCAGGTCACCATGACCGCCGCGGGCCATGACATCTGGGACGCCGCGGATGATTTCCGCTTTGCCTACAAGACCTTGAGCGGCAACGGCTCGATCGTCATGAAGGTCGAGAGCCTCGTGAACACCAACGTGTGGGCCAAGGCGGGCTTGATGATTCGCCAGAGCCTCGACGCCGACTCGAAGTTCGTCTATCAGGTCGTCTCGTTCAGCAGCGGCGTATCGATGGGCACCCGTTCCCTGACGGCCACGACGCCGACGAGCGTCACCACCGGCGGCGTCGCCGCCCCGCAGTGGGTCAAGCTCACCCGCACGGGCGATGTCTTCACGGCCCAGTACTCCGCCGACGGCAAGACCTGGCTGGACATGAAGAACGCCGACGGCACGGTCGCCACGAGCACGCTGGCTTTGAGCAACCCGGTGTACATCGGTCTGTGCGTCACGAGCCACAACTCCGCGGCGACCACGACCGCTGTGATGTCCGGCGTAGCGGTCACCGGCACGGTCAGCGGCGACTGGCAGGCTGTGACGATCGGCGACGAATTGCAGCCGGCCAACAGCCCGACGGATCTGTATGTGACCGTCCAGGACAGCGCGGGCAAGACCGCCACGGCGGTCAACGCCGCCGCGGCCATCTCGGCCGAGTGGACCCAGTGGAAAATTCCCTTCAGCAGCCTGACGGGCGTGAACCTCAAGGCCGTCAAGAAGCTGTACATCGGCGCCGGCAGCAAGACCAGCCCGGTCAAGGGCGGCTGGGGCATGCTCTACATCGATGATATCGGTTTCGGCCGGCCCGCCGGCGGGCAGTGACCGATCTTTCGGAGGATAGGGTGAGTCCGCCGCGAAGAAGCGGCGGGGCGGGCGTGATGATGCCTCCCTTCGCGTGGCGTCATCACGCCCCGATCGAGAGTGCGAGTGTGGGACCTTGATGTAATGCGTGGCGGCGGCGTGTACACCGCCGCGATGTCAGTTATGGTTCGGTGTCGTAAGGAGGATTGACTATGTGTGGAAGATCGGTCCGTGTACTCTTTGCGCTGGCGGCGCTCTCGGTGGCCGTGGCGCAGGTCCAGGGCAGTCCCTACGATCGGGTCGCCTACTGGGATTCGAATTTCGGGACGGCCTGGGCCGGAGACGGCATCGCCGTACGGGATGCCCTCGTGGCGGTCGGTTACCGGGTCGTCAATGGAACGGAGCTCAAGACCTGGATGGACGGCCACATCGCCGACAGGAAGCTCAGCGTGGTGGTCATGTGCAGGGACGCCGTGCCGAACACGGTCGCCGAGGCTCAAAACGCCACCTGTACGATCCGGCGGTATCTCGATGCCGGCGGCAAAGTCGTCTGGTACTCCGATATTCCGTTCTACTATTCGTCCGCGCCGGGCGGCACCAACACGACCTGGGGCGACAACGGATCGATCAACGTCCTGGGCTTCGCCGGCTCCTCGGCCACCCGTGACGTCGGCGCTGCCGTGACGATCACCGACGCCGGCAAACGATGGGGCCTCAAGACCGCGTGGACGTCGACGCGGCCGACGGGCGCCACGATCACGACCGACCTGGAGATCCTGGCGAGCGACCGCAACGGCGCCGCCTCCGGCTGGGTCAAGCACTATGTGCAGGGCGACACGTTCCGTGGTTTTGTCCGGATCGAGGACCACACGGGAGCCCCGGTCGACATGGCCAACCTG
Source organism: Phycisphaerales bacterium (assembly GCA_039679525.1). Classification (GTDB taxonomy): domain Bacteria; phylum Planctomycetota; class Phycisphaerae; order Sedimentisphaerales; family Anaerobacaceae; genus PLanc-01. Next base: position 3,397 of record JBDKUU010000576.1, read on the forward strand.
ATCGCGGTCGCCGAGTACTACGAGGCGTTCACG
>JBDKUU010000577.1:0-3350 GCA_039679525.1 Phycisphaerales bacterium
GCGACCCCGGCGGCCAGTACATCTACTTCAACAAGGGCTACAACCGGTTCGTCGGCTATCTCTACGGCTGGGCGGTCTTCGTCGTCATTCAGACCGGCTCCATCGCCTCGATCGCGTACGTCTTCTCGGATTCGCTGAACTATTTCGTCCCTCTCCCGCGCCTGCCTGCGGCCTGGGAGCACTGGACGATTCCGATTCCGTTCATCGGCGCGATGACGCCCTTCAAGTTCATAGGCCTCAAGCTTTGCACGATCGCCCTGGTCATGTTCCTCACCGGGATCAACTACCTCGGCGTCAAGCTCGGCAGCGCGATCCAGGTGGTCTTCGCGGCGATGAAAGTCGCGATCATTCTGGCCATCGTGGTGCTGGCCTTCGCCCTCGGGCACGGCGATCTCGCGAACCTCACCCGCTCGGCCGACCTCGCGTCCGGTCCCGGCGGCTCGTCCTCGGTCTTTCTCATGGTCATCATGGCGATGGCGGGGGCCTTCTGGGCCTACGACGGCTGGATCAACGTCACCTACATGTCCGGCGAGATCCGCGACGTCCAGCGCAACTTGCCCAAGTCCATGGCCATCGCGGTCATGATCGTCGTCGGCGTCTACGTCCTGGTCAACCTGGCCTACATCTACATCATCCCGGTCCACCAGATCGCCGCGAACTACCGGGCGGCGGAGGCCAGCGGCGGCAGCTACATCGTCGCCATCGACGTCGCCAACAGCTTCCAGGGCCGATGGGGCGGCGCGATCATCGCCGCGGCCATCATGATCTCAACCTTCGGGGCGGTGAACGGAACGACGATGATGTCGGCGCGGGTCTACTTCGCCATGGCCCGCGAGGGACTTTTCTTCCGCAGCCTGGGCGAGGTCCATCCGCGGTTCCGCACGCCGGGCAGGTCGCTCCTCGTCCAGGGGGTCTGGGCCTCGATCCTCATTCTCAGCGGGACCTTCGACCAACTGACGGATATGCTGATCTTCGTGAGCTGGATCTTCTACGGCCTCGCGGCGGCCAGCGTCTTTACGCTCCGGCGGCGAATGCCCGACACGCCCCGGCCCTACAAGGTTTGGGGCTACCCCTGGACGCCGATCCTGTTCGTTGTCTTCGCGGGGATCTACGTCGTCTTCACGCTGTACTCGGACATCCTGAGTTTTCGAAACGGCCAAACCCCTCTGATCAACTCGCTGATGGGCCTGGTCTGGGTCGCCCTGGGCATCCCGGGCTACCTCTACTGGAGCTACAAGAAGAATCGCCAGGCGGCGTAGCGTCTACGCACGGGATGCGTGTGGGTAACGATCTTCGTGAACGAGAGGCCACTGTTCCAGGGAACGGCTTCTTCATGGAATTGCGGGGGCAAACGGATACGGATTCCGCCGCTTCGCGTCGGGAGTTTTGCGCTTTGGGCCACCAGCATAGAGGGGCGTTGCACGCCCCTTCGCAACATTCGGCCCCGCAAGCGAACGCCTCGTTCGCGTTCACGCCAGATGGCCACAACGTGAAACACTCTCCTTGCACGACCCGTTGGGGCGAGCGGGGACGCTCGTCCTACGAAGAGGCCGGCCCTGTCGCAGGCACAACCCAGCTCGTTCATCGCCGGCAACTCGTTCTTTCGGCACACGGCTGAGGGCTCCTGATGGACAAAGGAAGGGACGGACCGATCCGGAATCCGCCGCCTTCGTGTGGAGCGTCGGTGCGCCCCTGTGCGGCCGGGCGGCGGGGGGTTATCGCGTTGGAGCCACCAGCGGTAGGGGCGCTGCGCACGCCCTTAAGGGGAGCGTTTCGCTCCCGTCCCATGCTGGAGGCCCAAAGCGAAAAACTTCCCAGGCAGGTCCGCTTCGGACCTGCATTCGCGTCGTGTGTTTGTGGGACCGGGGCGGTTCATCCGCCGTCGGGCTGAAGGCCTTCGATTCCGCGGCGGCGTGAAAGAGCGATTTCACGGCCGCAGCCCAGCGACGTACGAGTTGTTCCTGCGCTTCGTCCATGACCGTGGTTTTTGCAGACTATGAGTCTGTCTCTCTTCGATAGCCGGCTTGTCTCTACAGATCCAAGGCAAATGCGATGGCTTCTCCGACCTCCTCCATCTTGGTTGCAGGCAAGGTCGTGATGACCGAACCGATCTTGCCCTTGGCGACGGTTTGGATGTGATCGCAGTTGATGGCGCAGTCACGTGGCATGCCATTCTGCCCGGACAGCACGACTTCGGCCGGAATGTCGCGAATCACGGAGGTGATCGGGGCCACTGTGACTTCACCCAGATACTCAATAATCGAGTCCCGCGTGAGAATGACCACGGGGCGGCGTTTGTCCGGCATGCCAAACGTGTACCAACGGACTTCCCCTCGCTTCAGGATTCTGGCCATGCCTGCTCCTCCTCCCAGACGTCAAACTCACCTTTTCGCACCGGCTTGCGTTCATAGCCTCGCCTGTGCTTTTCCTCCAACTCCTTGATCGTCAGGCGATCTAGCGCCTCGCGCAACGCCTTTCGCGTGAATCCTGACCTTGTCGTCTTGAGCTTCTTCGCGGCTTCGTCGACAGAGGCCAGCAGTTCTTCATCGAGCGTCATCTGTACAGTTCGCATGGCAGACTCCCTTGCATGTTGATTCGTATAGCTATTCTAATCCACATGCAGGCACAAGTCAAGCAACGTTCTCCCGATGGGCAGAGGAAGGGACGGACTGATCCGGAATCCGCCGCCTTGGTGTGGAGCGCCGGCTGAGCCGCTGTGCGGCCGGGCGGCGGGGGTTTATCGCGTTGGAGCCACCAGCGGCAGGGGTGCTGCGCACACCCTTGAGGGAAGCGTTTCGTTCCCGTACCGTGCTGGAGGCCCAAAGCGCAAAACTTCCCAGGCAGGTTCGCTTCGAACCTGCATTCGCATCGTTTGTTTGTAGGCGCGGGCGGTTCATTCGTCGCCGGGCTGAAGGCCCCCAATTCCGCGACGGCGTGAGACAGCGATTTCACGGCCGCAGCTTGGCGAAGAGACGCTGTTGCTCGGCGAGGCCGGAGGTGGTTGGTAGGGACTATTGGCGGCGGCCGGCCTCATGGATGGTGGAAGAGCACGGTCCTTGGGCGCATGGCCGTGATTCCTGCAGCCGCCGGGTTGTCCGCATGGGCTGAAGCCCATCCTACAAAGCTACGAATCTGAGGCCGGGCCGCGGACGGCGTCGCTTCCAACTTCACACTTCACACTTCACACTTCAAACTTGACACTCTCTTACCCTACCAGGCCGGGGACGAGGAGGCCGCCGGCGAGGGTGAGGCTGCCGACGTTGTGCAGGAGGATGGTGAGCTGGTTGGCGCGGTACATGCCCGGCTTGACGAGGTCCGCCGGGTTGGCCGCCCGCATGGCGAAGATCGCG
>JBDKUU010000578.1:0-1589 GCA_039679525.1 Phycisphaerales bacterium
ATCTGTGAGAATCATAAGCCTACTTGCCCTCTTCGGATGCCGGGGGGACGACGTTCACGCTCTGGCCGGGGGCGAGGAAGCGATGGCCCGCGACGATCAACTGATCGCCGGGCTGCAGGCCCTGGTCGATCAGGACGCGATCGCCTTTGATGAGGCTGATCTGGACGTCGCGGCGCTGCGCCTTGCCATCCTCGACGACGTAGACCGCGTACCCGTTCTCCATGGGGATGACCGCCAGCAGGGGGATCAGAATCGCGTTCTCCAGCACTTGGCGGGTCAGACGGGCTCGGACGATCTGGCCGCTGCGGAGAATGCCGTCGGGGTTGGCCAGCTTGATCTCCATTCGCGTGGAACGGGTCCGCTCGTCCGCCACGCTGCTGATGAACGTGATCTTCCCTTCGAACGACTGCTGGTTGCCCTTGATGTCCGCGAGGATCTCCGCCCGCTGGCCTTGACAGAAGAACGGAATGTCCCGTTCCGGCACTTCGACGGCCACCTTGACAATGTCCGTCTGGACGACCTCCGCCACGGATTTGCCTGCCGTTACGTACTCTCCCTGCTCGACGGGCAACTCGTTGAGGACTCCTTCGGTGGGGGCGACGATCCGCGTTCGCTGAAGGCGGGCGCGGACCTCATCGAGTTTGGCCCGGCTGATGGCCAGTTTTGTCTCGGCCTGGTCCAGTTCCTTGCTGGTGGAGGCGCCGCCCTTGACAAGACCCTGCTGACGGTCAAACTCCGTTTGGTCGTTTTTCGCCTGCGCCTGGAAGCTCTCGAATTCGGCCTGGAGCAGATCGGTGTTCAGCCGCATCAGCAGGTCACCGGCCTTGACCATGGCTCCTTCGCGGGGACCGATCCATTCGATTCGTCCGGCGACCTCGGCCGCGACGGAGACGACCTGATTGGGCTCGATGACGGCCGGCAGGTCGAACGTGTCGGGAAGCTCCGGCTCGGGCGTCACGGGCAGGACGGTCACGTTGACCGGCGGGGCCGCCGTGGCGACCAGTTCCTGTTTCGGAGACGGCATGAACGCCAGGAGAATCAGCGCGCCGATCGCCACCGCCGCGATGACTAGTTTCACCAGAATCCGACCCGTCCGCCGCTCTCCGGCGGCATTGGTCTCGGTCTTCACGCTACTGCTGCTCATATCATTCTCCGCAGACTCCATGAGTCCTGTGACAGCCCACTCTCAAACGAACGTTTCATACATCAGTTTAAAACGAACGTTTAACTCGTCAAGTGGGGAACGCGAGTTTTGAGCGTAAAAAGCGTGCTGTGGGCGTTAAATGCTTATTGCGCAAGCAGTTGCGGGCTGGCTGAAACGTGGGGTACAAGGGAGGCGAACGCACGGGCGGCGTCTCAAAACGGCGTTCGGCCGGCTGTGTCGGAATCAGCGTTGGACACAACCGGCCGAACCGTTTCTATCAAGGCATCCTGGCAAGGCGTCGTGGCAAGGCGCCCTGGGCTCAGGAGGCCCACTTGACCAGGTTGGGATAGAGATCCTGCAGAATGGGCGAAGAGGGTTTGATGCGGGCGTTGATGCTCAGCAGGCCCCGGCCGGCGATCTCGAACCCGCAGTCGAAGACGACCCG
>JBDKUU010000579.1:0-3552 GCA_039679525.1 Phycisphaerales bacterium
TGGCGATATCCATCCCCTCGATGATGCGGACCTGGTTGGGCACCTGGAGGATCTCGCGGAGCTTGATGAGGCCTTCCGTCGGGTCGGAGGCGAACGCTTCCGGCTGGACGTGTTCGTCGGGCGTGCCCCGCTTGTCCAGGCTTTCGATCAGGTGGATGCGGTCGCGGAGCATCGCGGCCTTCTCGAACTCGAGGTTTTTCGAGGCCGCGGTCATCTCCTCGTACATCTCGCGAAGCACGGTCGAACGTTTGGACCGCAGGAAGCGGATGAACTCGCGAATGCTCTTGCGGTATTCGTCTTTCTCGATTCGGGCCCCGCATGGAGCCGTGCACTGGTGGATGCTGTGGAGCAGGCAGGGGCGGAAGAAGCGACGTTTCGGATCGTCCGCGTCGATCTCAAGCGTGCACGTGCGGAACTTGAAGGCCTTCTGCAGCTCGACCAGGACTCCTCGCAGGTCGCGAACGTTGGTGAACGGGCCGAACAGGAGAGTGCCCTTTTCCTGGGGCTTGCGGGTGATGTAGACGCCCGGGAAGTCCTCGCGGACCGTGATCTCCAGGTACGGGAACGTCTTGTCGTCCATCAGGTCCATGTTGTAGAGGGGCCGGATGTCCTTGATCAGCCGGGCCTCTTTGAGCATGGCGTCGACCTCGCTCTCGGTCTCGAGGTAATCGACGTGATCGACCTTGTTGACCATCTCGACGATGTGCGGGCCGCGGGAGGCTTCCAGGTTGCTGCTGGGCTGGAAATAGCTGCCGACGCGAGAACGCAGGCTCTTGGCCTTGCCGATATAGAGCACGACGTCGTCGGCGTCCTTCATGAAGTATACGCCGGGGCCGGCCGGGAACTGTTTGATCTGTTCCCGAATTCTGTCAATGTTGCGATTGCCGTTGTCGTTCAATGTCTGGCTCACGAATCTATGGCCGAACCACCGTTGACTGCGGAGCGAGTCGGCCATCCGGAACCCGCAGTCTCCGATGAATATGATATCGACAAATTCGTCGGGTTTCATTCCATTCGCTGACTGAATCTATCATTCCAAACCCCTCGGACGTACTACGCCCACGCCTGCCGGCGGGTTTGACCGCCTCAAGTTCTGTGCCTTGTCCATGGGTCGCGGAAGGTCTATAATCAGGTTTGTGGCCGTCGCGGCCGGTTTGTCAGGGGCAATTGCAGAAGAATTATGGCTCGGCTTCGCCAGATCATTCACGTCGATATGGACGCTTTCTACGCCTCCGTCGAACAGCTCGACCATCCGGAGCTGCGAGGCAAGCCCGTGATCGTGGGCGGCGATCCGAAGAGCCGGGGCGTCGTCAGCGCCGCGTCGTACGAGATCCGCCGTTTCGGCGTCCACAGCGCGATGCCCACGGCCCAGGCCCTGCGGCTTTGTCCGCAGGCGATCTTGACGCCCGTCCGCATGGAGCGATATGCGGAAATCTCGCACACCATTCGCGCGATCTTCGACAATTACACGCCGCTCGTGGAGCCGCTTTCGCTCGACGAGGCATTTCTCGACGTGACCGACAGCGAGAACCTGTTCGGACTCGCCCCCGCCATCGGGCAGGCGATCAAGGCCCGCATCCGGGAAGAGACTCATCTGACCGCCTCGGTCGGCGTGGCCCCGAACAAATTCCTCGCGAAGCTCGCCTCCGATCTGCGAAAGCCCGACGGCTTCGTGGTCATCACCGAGGAGAACCGCGAGGCAACGCTCGATCCGCTGCCGGTGGGCAGAATCTGGGGCGTCGGCAAGGTGACCGAGAAGGCACTGCACGCCTGGGGCATCGAGACGATCGGACAGCTTCGCCGTCGAACTGTGGCCGAACTCAAAGCGATCGTGGGCAATGCCGCCGAGGAGTTGCTGGATCTCGCCCACGGCCGGGACGACCGCAATGTCGAGCCGGACCGCCAGTGCAAGAGCATCTCGAGCGAGCAGACCTTCGCGACGGACGTCGCCGATCGCGACATTCTCTTGAGCGTGTTGATGGAACAGGTCGAGGAAGTGGCAGAGCGGCTGCGACGAGGGCGCCTGAAGGCAAGGACGATCACGCTGAAGCTCCGCTACGGCGATTTCCGCACCGTGACCCGGAGCGAGACGCCGGGCGAGAGCACGAACGTGACGAACCTGCTGTGGCAGACGGCGGAGCGGGTCTTCCGTCAATGGCACAGCCGCTCGGGCGGACCGCTACGACTGCTGGGCTTCGGCGTCTCCGGCCTGGAAGACGAACGCGCCGGCCAGCAACTGCTCTTCCCGGACCATCAGCAGGAGAAGCTCAAGAAGCTCGACCAGATCGTAGACAAGATCCGCGACCGCTACGGCAAGCGAGCTCTGCATCGCGGCCCGCCATCCCAGGGAAACCCTCCCATCGCTCCGTGAAAAGGCTCTCAGCATGGAGCACGCACACGCGATTCCTGCGACGTCTTGGCGCTTGACTTCGGAGCGGCCGTTGGTAAAGTATCTGCGTTGACGCTTAATCGTAGGAGTCGCCGTGACAGACGCACAGAGACTGGCCCGTATCTTCAAATTGATGTCGGTCGATACCCGCGTGCGCATGGTTCAGTTGCTTAAGCGTCGGTGTCTCTGCGTGAACGCCCTGGCCCGCTCTCTGGGTCTGACCGCGGCGGCGGTCTCACAGCACCTGCGGGCCCTCCGAGACGCAGGGATCGTCACGCCGGACAAGCAGGGCTATTTCGTTCATTACCGTATCAACAACACAGTGTTGGCCCGCTGGCACGCGGCGGCCGACGACTTTCTGCGGGTACGGAAGGAAGACCAAGAACAGAATCAGACGGACAACGGCACATGAGACGATATGCAGGCTATGCGGCTCGCTTTCTATTGGTCCTCGGGGTCGGGAGCGCGTTGGTTTATCACCTGAAGATGGCGCCGGTTCCGGTATCGGCCTTCGGCGTCACGCGAGGTCCCATCGAAACGGAGGTCTTGGGGGCCGGAACGTTGATCGCTCACACGCGAGCGACCATCAGTCCGAAAATCCAGGGTCGATTGATCGCGTTGAAGGTGGACCAGAACGACGTGGTCGCCGAGAAGCAGCTTCTGGCCCGCCTCGACGACTCCGATCTGCGGGAACAACAGGCCATCGCTCAGGCGAACGTGGAGGCGGCCCGCGCCGCGTACGAACGGGCCACGGCCGACCAGAAGCGTGCCGAAGCGGTCCGTGTCCGGGCGAGACTCGAATACGACCGCCAAGCGCAGCTTCAAGCCAAGCAGTTCGCTTCCGAATCCGCCTTGGATGAGAACCGGGAGCTCCTTCTGGTCGCCGAAGCCGAGGAGGCGAGGGCTGCCGCCGCCGCGACCGAAGCACAGAAGCAAATCGTGGCGGCTGAACGGACGCTGGACTATCAGAACGCCAGGCTGGCCGACGCCAGCATCTATAGCCCCTTCGCCGGGCTGATCATCCGCCGGGACCGCGATCTGGGCGATATCGTGGTCCCCGGCGCATCCATCTTTCAACTGATTTCGTCCAGGGACATTTGGGTTTCCGCCTGGGTGGATGAATCGTCGATGGCGGCCGTCAAAGGCGGCCAGGAGGCGCGCGT